>NZ_JBVIIM010000004.1:178944-270296 GCF_055569765.1 Streptomyces sp. NPDC031365
CGGCGTTCGGCGTTCGGCGTTCGGCGTTCGGCGTTCGGCGTTCGGCGTTCGGCGTTCGGCGTTCGGCGTTCGGCGTTCGGCGTTCGGCGTTCGGCGTTCGGCGGAGGATGCACGGATCGAACGTGCGCGGGCTTTTCAGGCCCGACCACGGCTTGAGTCAAGCCGGTGCCTTACCACTCGGCCAATCCTCCGGGTGGGCGGCCCACGCGACAGAGATGCGCGTGCTCGAAGCGGCCGCCCCGGGCAGTTCCCGTACGGTGCGGGCTCGACGGAGCAGTAGGGATTACTCCGGAGTCCGCCGCGGGCTGCCCTGAAGGGAGCTGGACGTACTGCCGTGCATGGGCATCGCCCCGCTCCTCTCCCAGCACATGGACGCCGGGCGTTCCCGGCGATGCGGACACCCTCACTGTGCCCGTCGGGCGGACGGGACGCCACCGAATTAACCGGCGGGCGGCGCCGCTGTCGTTGTCAGCGGCGCCGCCATCCGCGTCGGCCGGGCTTGTTGAGGAGCCGGCCCCGCGAGCCCGCGTCCCCTGTGCCCGGGGTGCCCGGACGGTTGTGCACTCCCCGTCAGGAGCGGAGGGTGCTCACTCCTCGCCGGCGAGCGTCAGCGAGCGCAGCTTCTGGCCCGCGTACCAGGTGGCCAGCACGGTGACGGCGGCGAGCAGCACGGTCGCCGTCGTCAGGCCGACGTCCGAGGTGACCAGGTCACCGCCGGAGACCTTCTGCGCCACGGCCAGCGACCACTGCTGGACGCTCAACGTGCGCGCGCCGGGCACCAGGGAGCCGAACAGCGCCTCCCAGACCAGCGCGTACACCAGCCCGAACACCACCGCGTGCCGCGAGACCGTGCCCAGCAGCAGGAAGAGCGCCGCGTACGCGATGGAGGCGACCAGCGCGGCCACCGTGTAGGCGACGGCGACCTGCTGGCCGTTGCCGTTCAGGATGAAGCCGGCAAGGAGGGTCGGGACCGCCGAGAACACCATGGTGACGGCGATGGCGACGATCAGCTTCGTGTAGATGATGGTGGGCCGCCTGATCGGCTTGGACAGCAGGTACACCACCGAGCCGTCGTCGATCTCGGGCCCGATCGCGCCGGTGCCCGCGATGACGCCGATGATCGGCACCATGGTGGCCAGCGCCAGCCCACCCAGTACGTCGGCGGCGGTCTGGTCGTCGGCCCCGGCGAGGCCGCGCACCGCCAGCGAGATCGCGATCAGCAGCAGGGGCAGCGCGCCCAGGATGAGGGCCCGGCGTCGGCCGAGCAGGGCCCGGTAGGTGAGCCGGGCGACTGTGGGGTCGTACATCAGGGGCCTCCTACGCCGCGACGAGATACGAGAAGACGGACTCGAGGGACTCGTCGGACGGCGAGACCGTGAGCAGCCGGATGCCGTGCTCTCGCGCGACCTTCGGCAGCAGGGACGTGAAGCGGCCGAAGTCGACGGCCTGAATGCGCAGGGCACCCTCCGCCACGTCCACCTCGATGCCGGACGTCGACGGGTCGGCGATCAGCGCGGCCGCGAGGGCGCGGTCGTCGCTGGAACGCACCAGATAGCGGTGCGGACGGTCGGTCATCAGGCGGCGGATCTTGCGGAAGTCACCACTGGCCGCGTGCCGGCCGGCGACGACGACCTCGATGTGCCAGGCGAGCTGCTCGACCTCTTCGAGGATGTGGGACGAGAACAGCACGGTGCGGCCCTCGTCGCCCATGCGCCGCAGCAGGTCCATCAGCTGCATGCGCTGGCGCGGGTCCATGCCGTTGAAGGGCTCGTCCAGCAGGAGCAGCGACGGCTCGTGGACCAGTGCGGAGGCCATCTTCACGCGCTGCCGCATGCCCTTGGAGTACGTGGCGATCTTCCGGTCCTGCGCGTACTCCATCTCGACCGTGGCCAGCGCCCGCTGGGCGGCCTTGTCGCCCAGGCCGTGCAGCTCCGCGTTGGCGACGACGAACTCGCGGCCGGTCAGGAAGTCGTACATCGCCTCGCGCTCGGGGACGATGCCGATGTGCTTGTAGATGGCCTCGTTGCGCCACACCCGCTGTCCGTCGAGGGTGACGGAGCCGGTGGAGGGGGCGAGGAAGCCGCCCATCATGTTGATGAGGGTGGACTTCCCGGCGCCGTTGGGGCCGAGCAGGCCGGTGACGCCGGGGCCGATGGTCATGGTGATGTCGTTGACGGCGACCACGTTGCCGAACCAGCGGGAGACGTGGTCGATACTGAGCGTGGTCACATTCCCACCTTCTTGTAGCGGCGCACCAGCAGGCCGTAGCTGGCGGCGATCAGGCCGAGGGTGAACACGACGTAGACGACGCCCTCGACGTTGCCCGGTCCCACCCCGCCGGGGAAGGCGGAGGTGGCGCCCAGGAAGGCGGACTGCACACCGTCGATGAGGGTGATGGGCGAGAACAGGCCGATCCAGGCGATGGCGTCGCCGCCGCTCTGGACCTCCGCGATCGCCTGGAGGGTGGAGACCGCGCCGTAGGAGATGGTGAGTACGGCGATCACGGCCGCGATGCCGAAGCCGCGGCGCGGGGTGACCGACGCGATGACCAGGCCGATGCCGGCGAAGAGCAGTGAGAGCAGTGCCACGGAGACGAGTCCCTGTGCGAATCCCTTGGTCTGGTCGGTGAAGTCGAGCTTGGCGAGCAGCGCGCCGACGTACAGCACCAGCAGGGGGGCGCCGGTGAGGACGAACAGGGCCGAGGCGAGCGCGGCGAACTTGGCGCGCACGTAGTCGGCGGTCTCGATGGGCCGTGAGAAGTACAGGGGTACGGTCTTGAAGCGCAGGTCGCGCGAGACGGAGTGGGGCGCCTGCGAGGCGACGTACAGGCTGATGACGGCCTGCATGACGATCGCGTAGCGCGTGTAGTCCAGGGGGAGGTCGTTGGCCTTGGTGGCGACCGCGACGGCCACCATGATGGCGGCGGGCACGCACATCACGACGAACAGCAGCATCGGCAGGACCTTGGACTTCACCGAGCGGCCGAGGCCGTAGGAGCCGCGCAGGGACTGCGAGTACAGCGACAGGCGCGCGTAGCCGCGGCCCAGTCGGGGACCGTCGTAGGAGCGGTAGCCGATGTTGTGGATACGGGTGTCACCCGGTGCAGTGGCTGGTGTCTGCATGGACTGCTCAGTTGCCATGGCCGACCGCCTCCTTCCGCTGCTCGTCGCTGTTCTCTTCGCTGTTGGTGAAGACCTCGGAGATGTGGTGCCGGCGCTGTTCCATGCGCACCAGGCCGAGACCGAGGTCCGCGATGACGTCGCGGACCAGGTCGTACGTCTCCTCACCCTGCGCGGTGAGCAGCAGGACGTGTCCGGCGCCCGGCAGTCCGCTGCCGTCCTCGACGCTCACCCCGCGCGCGTGGAGCGCGTCGCGCGCCGCGCGGGTGCCGTCCGGGTGCTCGTCGGTGTCGGTGACCTCGATGGCGAGGGTCGTGGTGTTCTGGGTGAAGTCGGTGGTGGAGCTGGAGCGCAGCAGTTTGCCGCCGTCGATGACGACGACGTGGTCGCAGGTGCGCTCGAGTTCGCCCAGCAGGTGGGAGGTGACCAGGACGGAGATGCCGAAGTCGGTGTGGATCCGGCGGATCAGGCCGAGCATCTCGTCGCGGCCCACCGGGTCGAGGCCGTTGGTCGGCTCGTCCAGGAAGACCAGCTGGGGGTCGTGCACCAGGGCCTGCGCGAGTTTCACGCGCTGTTTCATACCGGTCGAGTAGCCGCCGATGGGGCGGTAGCGCTCCTCGTACAGGCCGACATGGCGCAGGGTGTCCGCGGTGCGCTCCCGCGCGGCGGTGGGCGGCAGGCCGGACATGCGCGCCATGTGGACGACGAACTCGGTGGCCGAGACGTCCGGTGGCAGGCAGTCGTGTTCCGGCATGTAGCCGACCCGCTCACGGATGGCGGGGCCGTTGGTGACGACGTCGAGTCCGAGCACTTCGGCTCGGCCCTCGGTGGCGGGGGACAGACCCAGAAGGATCTTGATCAGTGTGGACTTGCCGGCTCCATTGGATCCGACGAGTCCGGTCACACCGGGCCCGACATCCACGGAGAGCCGGTCAAGAGCGGTCACCCTGGGGAACCGCTTGCTCAGGCTTTCGGTCGCGATCACAGTCACGTCCATGACGGTAGTGACCCGTACCACTCGGGTCGTCAGCCCGGAGAGCCGTCTTGAGGTCCCCCTGGAGTCGTACGAGCCCGTAAGGGAAGCCCTGCCTGAGGGTTATGCACAGGGGTCGGGGCGCTGTTGACGAGTACTCTCACGACTGCCACATTCGCCGGTGTGACGCGAATGAGTGGTGCGCGGGAGCGCCGGGTGCGTACGGACGGGGTAGAGCTGTGTGTGGCCGAGCTGGGGGATCCCGGGCGGCCGACGGTCGTCCTGGTGCACGGCTATCCCGACAGCAAGGAGGTGTGGGCCGAGGTCGCGACCCGGCTCGCGGAACGTTTCCACGTCGTGGCGTACGACGTCCGGGGCCATGGCCGGTCCACGGCGCCGCGTCCGCTGCGCGGCGGGTTCACCCTGGAGAAGCTGACCGACGACTTCCTGGCCGTCGTGGACGCGGTGAGCCCGGACCGGCCGGTGCATCTGGTGGGGCACGACTGGGGCTCGGTGCAGTCCTGGGAGTTCGTGACGGTGGGGCGCGCCAAGGGACGGATCGCCTCCTTCACCTCGATCTCGGGGCCCTCGCTCGACCATTTCGGGCACTGGATCGACCGCCGGGTGAAGCGACCGACCCCGCGCCGGGTCGCCCAGCTGCTGGGGCAGGGCGCCAAGTCCTGGTACATCTACCTGCTGCACACGCCCGTACTGCCGGAACTGGCCTGGCGCGGGCCGCTCGGCAGGGCCTGGCCGCGCATGCTCGAACGCCTCGAGAAGGTGCCCGGCGACGGCTACCCGACCCCGTCCCTGCCATCGGACGCGGCACACGGCGCCTGGCTCTACCGGGACAACGTGCGCCGTCGGCTGCGCAACCCACGCGCCGACGCCTACGCACACGCGCCCGTGCAGCTCATCACTCCGCTGGAGGACGCGTTCCTCTCGGAGCGGCTCTACGAGGATCTGGAGCAGTGGGTGCCGCGACTGACCCGGCGGACACTGCCGGCGAAGCACTGGGTGCCGCGCAGCCGCCCGGACCAGCTGGTGACGTGGGTCGCCGACTTCGTGACGTCCGTGGAGGCGGGCCGGGCGGGGGTGTCGGCTCCGGGCAGGTACGCCCACCGGTTCGGCGGGCAGCTGGTCCTGGTCACGGGAGCGGGCAGCGGCATCGGCCGGGCCACCGCGCTCGCCTTCGCCGCATCCGGCGCGCGCGTGCTGGCGGTCGACCGGGACGCGGACGCCGCGGCCCGCACCGCCGGGGAGGCCCTTCGTCGCGGTGCGGTGGCGGCCTGGGCGGAGACGGTGGACGTGTCCGACGAGCAGGCCATGGAGAAGCTGGCGGAACGGGTCACCACCGAGCACGGAGTGGTGGACGTCCTGGTGAACAACGCGGGCATCGGCCTGGGCGGCTCCTTCTTCGACACCACCACGCAGGACTGGAAGAAGGTTCTCGACGTCAACCTGTGGGGTGTGATCCACGGCTGCCGGCTCTTCGGGGGACGGATGACCGCCCGCGGGCAGGGCGGCCACATCGTGAACGTCGCCTCGGCTGCCGCCTTCCAGCCGTCCAGGGCACTGCCCGCCTACGGCACCTCCAAGGCGGCGGTGCTGATGCTGAGCGAGTGTCTGCGCGCGGAGCTGGCAGGGCAGGGTATCGGCGTGACGGCGGTATGCCCCGGGTTCGTCAACACCGCCATCACGTCCACCGCACACTTCGCCGGCGTGGATGCCGCGGAGGAGCAGCGCCTGCGGAAGCGGACGGCACGCCTGTACGGAATGCGCAACTACCCGCCGGAGAAGGTCGCCGCCGCGATCCTGCGGGCGGTGGTGCGCGACGAGGCGGTGGTGCCGGTCACGCCGGAGGCGCGCACAGCGTATGCGCTGTCGCGGTGGATGCCGGGCGCGCTGCGCAGGATCGCTCGGGTGAAGCCGCCGGTGTGAGCGCGCCGGTGTGCCCGTCGCCAGCCGCGGGCGGTTGTCCACAGAGAGCTCCCTTCCCCTGTGGATAAGCGCACTTGTCTGTGGATCAAACCTGCGGAGCAAAATCGATCGCGTGATACGCGTCTCGCCCGGCAGTCTGAACGGATGGACGAAAGACGCACCGTCACGGTGTCCAAGTACCTCTCCAAGCACCTGCGTCATCAGCCCGGGAGGATCGGGCTCACGCTCGACGAGGGCGGCTGGGTCGAGATCGGGGCGCTGATCGCCGCGGCGTCCGCGCACGGTTTCCGCTTCACCCGGGACGAACTGGACCACGTCGTGGCCACCAACGACAAGCGTCGGTTCGCCGTGGAGGGCACTCGGATCCGCGCCAGCCAGGGCCACAGCGTCGACGTCGACCTCGGCCTGCCGGCGGCCACTCCGCCGCCGTACCTCTACCACGGCACGGTCGCCCGGAACCTGGAAGCGATCCGCGCCGAAGGGCTGCGGCCCATGAACCGGCACGCCGTGCACCTCTCCGCCGACCGTGAGACGGCGACCCGTGTCGGCGCCCGCCGGGGATGTCCGGTCGTGCTGTCCGTGGACACGGGTGCGATGCACCGCGACGGCCATGTCTTCCACGTCAGCGCGAACGGCGTGTGGCTGACACAGGCCGTACCGAGCCGGTATCTGCGTTTCCCCGGCAGCCGCTGAGGCCGCATGATCGGCGGTGTGGACCACCTCCCCAGCACCGAGGCCGCCGTCACCGCCCTCCGAGCACTCGCTGAGACCTACGAACGCGAGATCGAGGTCACCCATGACGTCGGCGCGGACCAGACCTCGCGGCGCACCGCGGCGGGTGTCGGCGTCACCACCGACCCCGACGGCTCCCTCCCTCATGAGGCCCACGTCGAGTTCGGCGGCCGGCCCCGGGTGAGCGTGCGGATCTACCCCGAGGACGACGCACTGATCGACGTCGAGGGCGTGGAATGCCCCGACATCCTCCGCGACGACGTACCGGCCTTCCTGCGCGCCCTGTTCGACGGACTGGCCTACGTCCGGGGACGGCGTTTCCCGCCGGGCTGCTTCCTCATCGTGCCGCTGCCGGGAGGCCGGACGCACAAGGAGTTCATTCCCATGATCGTGCTCACTCCCTGGCTGCGCTCACGGGTGCGGTGACGCGCGTGGGCCGGGGTTTCACGTGAAACCTGCGGCGACACATAGGCTCGGTGACATGAGCCTGCGCCTGAGCACCGTGATCCTCCCCTATCGCCGTTGGCACGAGGGCAGCCGTTCGGCCTGGGCACGCGCCGAGGAACTCGGCTTCCACACGGGATACACGTACGACCATCTGTCCTGGCGCAGCTTCCGGGACGGCCCGTGGTTCGGCGCCGTCCCCACCCTCACCGCCGCCGCGGCGGTCACCGAGCGGATGCGGCTGGGGACCCTCGTGACCTCGCCGAACTTCCGGCATCCGGTCACCCTCGCCAAGGAACTCGTCACCCTCGACGACATCTCCGGCGGGCGTGTCACCCTGGGAATCGGCGCGGGTGGCACCGGCTTCGACGCCACCGCGCTGGGTCAGGAGCCGTGGACCCCACGTGAGCGCGCCGAGCGCTTCGCCGAGTTCGTACCGCTGCTCGACCGGCTGCTCAGTGAGGACTCGGTGTCGTACGAGGGCGACTTCTACGCGGCGCACGAGGCGCGCAATATCCCGGGCTGTGTCCAGCGGCCCCGGCTGCCGTTCGCGGTGGCGGCGACCGGGCCGCGCGGGCTCCGGCTCGCGGCCCGTCACGGACAGGCGTGGGTGACCACGGGCGACCCCAGGCTGTACGAGAACGGCACGCCCGAACAGTCGGTTCAGGCCATTCGCGGCCAGGCGGAGAAGCTGGCCGACGCCTGCGCCGAGCTCGGCCGGGACGTGACCGAACTGGACAAGATCCTGCTGACCGGCTTCACCCCGGACCGGGGCCGTCCGCTGGAGTCCCTGGACGCCTTCGTCGACTTCGCGGGCCGCCATGCCGCGCTGGGGTTCAGCGAAATCGTGGTCCACTGGCCCATCCCGGGCTCGGACTTCGCCGCGGACCAGAAGGTCTTCGAACGGATCGCCATGGATGCCCCGGCGCAGCTGCGCTGACCCCTTGTGTCGTGAGGGTGCGGGACAAGCCGCTGGTGACGGCGCTTACCACTCAGATGTGCGGAGTCCCGCACGATCGTGCGGGCATATGCGGGACAATGACCCGGTGACCTCAGCGACCCGACAGCCCGAGACCCCGGCAGCCGCCACCCCACCGCGGCTCATCGCCACCGACCTCGACGGCACCCTGCTGCGTGACGACAAGTCGGTGTCCCCGCGCACCGTCGCCGCGCTGGCCGCCGCCGAGGCGGCGGGCATCGAGGTCTTCTTCGTCACCGGCCGCCCGGCCCGCTGGATGGACGTGGTCAGCGACCACGTCCACGGCCACGGCCTCGCCATCTGCGGCAACGGCGCGGCCGTCGTCGACCTGCACGGCGGCCCCGGCGCACACCGTTTCGTCAAGGTGCGCGAACTGCCCCGCAAGAACGCGCTGGACGCGGTACAGCTGCTGCGCGATGCCGCCCCCGGCACCGTGTACGCCCTCGAGCAGACCTACGGCTTCAACCAGGAGCCCGCCTACCCCAAGTTGCACATGGAGATCCCGGACACGCTCGCTCCTGCCGAGGACCTGCTCCACCCGGACTCCCACACCGCCGGCGAACCGGTGCTCAAGATCCTCGCCTTCCACCCCGAGCTCGACCCCGACGCCTTCCTCACCCTGGCCCGGCTCGCCATCGGCGACCGCGCCAAAGTCACCCGCTCCAGCCCCAGCGCCCTGCTGGAGATCAGCGGGCCCGAGGTGTCCAAGGCCAGCACGCTCGCCCTGTGCTGTGCCGAGCGCGGGATCTCGCACGAGGAGGTCGTCGCGTTCGGTGACATGCCGAACGACGTCGAGATGCTCACCTGGGCCGGCCGCTCCTACGCCATGGGCAACGCCCACCCGGACGTGCTCGCCGCAGCCCGGGGCCGCACGGTCGCCAACAACGACGACGGGGTGGCCGTGGTGATCGAGCGACTGCTGGACGGGCGGCAGTAGCCGCTCAGAGCGTCACCCCGTGCCGGGCCAGCCATGGCACGGGGCTCACCGCCGACCCCATCTCCGGCGTGACCCGCACCTCGAAGTGCAGATGGGGCCCCGTGGAGTTGCCGCTGGTGCCGGACTGACCGATCCACTGCCCGGGCGCGACCCGCTCGCCCTGGTCCACGGCGACGGCGGCGAGATGGGCGTACTGGGTGTAGTACCCGCCCGCGTGCTGGATCACGATCTCGATGCCGAAGGCCCCACCGCAGGACACCTTCGCCACCTTGCCGGCGCCCACGGCACGTACCGGCGTGCCGATCGGCACCGCGAAGTCCTGCCCGGTGTGCCGGTTCGCCCACCGCGCGCCACCGCTGCCGTAGGACGCGGACAATTCGTATGTCTCCACCGGCGCCACCCAGCCGGTGGTGAACCGCGTCTCCGGCTGGTCCAGCCGGACCGCGCCGCGGCAGGCGCCGGCCGCGACCGAGGCGTCCGCCTGCCCCTGAAGCTTCCACCGCGCCGATTCGAGCTTCGCCCCGATGCCCTCTTTCAGGGCGGCGAGTTCCGCGTTCCGCCTCTCCAGCTTCTTCCACGCCGCCGCGGCCCTGGCCTCGTCCCGGGCGAGCCGGGCCTCGGCCCGCTCACTCTTGTCGATCGCCTTGTCCAGCGACACCTCCGCCTGCCACACCGCCCGCCGGCCGCGCATCATCTCCTCGGGGTCGTCCGCGAGCAGCATGTGCGCGGTGAGCGGCAGCCCGCCGCCGTCCCGGTACTGGGAGCTGGCGATCCGACCCAGGTCCTCGTGCAGACCGGCCATCTGCCGCCGCTCCCGGTCGAGCCGCTTCTCCAGCCGGTGTGCCCTGGCCCGCTGCTTGTCCGCCTCACGGCGGCCGGCCTCGTACCGCTCGGTCGCGGTGGCCGCTTCTTCGTACAGTCGCGCCACCTCCGCACTGACCCCGGAGGCGGAGCCGTGGCCGGGGGCATGGGAACCGTCGCCGTCGGCGGGCCGGGCGGCAAGCACGGCGAGCGCGCACAGCGGCACGGCGACGAGCAGCGGATGGCGGCGGGTGAAGCGCATGACTGCGATCCTGGCCCCCACCCCGGCGCCCGGTCCTGTTCATGTCGTACACACGGGGGAGCACTCCCCCCGGACGGCCCATTGATACGGCTGAACAGAGGTCGCCGCGGTCAGGCTTGACGCCCTGTCACGCGCGGTGGGCCCCGCCGCCGTGGAACTAACGGGCCGCCACCAAGAGCTCCGTCTCCTCCTCCCGCCGGGCCATCGCGCGCAACGGACCGTTCACAGCGGTGAGTTCCGCGTACCGCCCACGCTGCACCACCCGTCCCGCGTCCAGCACGACGACCTCGTCCACCGCGTCCAGACCGGCCAGCCGATGGGTGATGAGCAGCGTCGTACGGCCTTCGGTGGCGGCCAGCAGATCGGCGGTGAGCGCGTCCGCGGTCGCCAGGTCGAGGTGTTCCGCCGGTTCGTCCAGCACCAGTACGGGGAAGTCCGCGAGCAGCGCCCGGGCGAGCGCCAGTCGCTGCCGCTGCCCGCCGGACAGCCGCGCACCGTGCTCACCGACGAGCGTGTCGAGCCCGTCGGGCAGGCTGTCGGCCCAGTCCAGCAACCGGGCCCGGCCGAGCGCGTCGTGCAGGTCGTCCTCGGTCGCGTCCTTCCTGGCGAGCAGCAGGTTCTCCCGTATCGAGCTGTTGAAGAGGTGCGCGTCCTGCGCGCACAGTCCGACCAGCCGCCGTACGTCGTCGCCGTCCAGGGCGCAGGCGTCCACACCGGCCAGCGTGTACGAGCCCGCGCCGGGGTCCAGGAACCGCAGCAGCACCTGGGCGAGGGTCGTCTTGCCCGATCCGGAGGGACCGATCACCGCGATGCGGCGGCCCCGTTCCAGGGTGAGGTCCAGCCCGGTGAGCGCGTCGCGGTCCTGTCCGGCGTGCCGGGCGGTCAGTCCCCTGGCCACGAGCGGGAACGGCGAGACGGGCGCCTGCCGGGGCGACTGCGGCTCCCGTACGGGCGCCGGGGCGTCCAGCACCTCGTACACGCGCTCGGCGCTGCGGCGCACCCTCTGCCGGTACTGCGCGGCGAGCGGCATCCCGAGGACGGCCTCGAACGCCGCCAGCGGGGTGAGGATCACAACGGCCAGCGCCACTCCGTCGAGCCGGCCGGTGGCCACGGCCTCGGCGCCGACCAGCGCGGCGGCCGCGACGGTCAGACCCGAGATCAGCGCGGTGAGCCCGTCGCCGAGTGCGGTGGCGGTTGCGGTACGCGAGGCGATCCGGGTGAGTGCGCCGTCGGCCCGGCGCGCCTCGGCGGTCCGTGCGGGCAGGGCACCGGCGACGGTGAGCTCGGCGGTGCCGGTGAGCAGATCGGCTACCCGGGTCGCGAGGACGCCCCGGGCCGGTGCCAGCCTGCGTTCCGCGCGGCGGCCCACGGCACCGGTCAGCAGGGGTACACCGGCGCCCGCCGCCAGCAGCCCGGCCACGAGCACGGCCCCGGCCTCGGGCAGCAGCCAGGCCGTGAAGCCGACGGACAGGGCGGAGACGGCGACCGCCGCGCCGGCCGGCAGCAGCCAGCGCAGCCAGTAGTCCTGAAGCGCGTCCACGTCCGAGACCAGCCGGGAGAGGAGGTCGCCCCGGCGGGCGCCGCGCAGTCCGGCGGGAGCCAGCCGTTCCAGCCGCCGGTACACCGCGACCCGGGTGTCGGCCAGCATGCGCAGCACGGCGTCGTGCGACACGAGCCGCTCGGCGTAGCGGAACACGGCCCGTCCGATACCGAAGGCCCGGGTCGCCGTCACGGCCACCATCAGGTACAGCACGGGAGGCTGCTGGGAGGCCCGGGAGATGAGCCACCCGGAGGTCGCCATGAGTCCGACGGCACTGCCCAGGGCGAGGGTGCCGAGCAGCAGTGCGAGGGTCATCCTTCCCCGCCGGGCGCCGGACAGGGCACGGACGCGGGCGAGTACCCCGCCCGGGAGAGGTCCCGTGTCGGCGGGCCCGTCGGGCCCGCTGTCCGGTACGGGGCGGGCGTCGACGGCCGACGCGGGACCTGCCGCCCGGGCCACGGAGTCCCGGTGGCCGTCGGCCGAGGCCGGTTCCGCGAGCCGTACCACCCGGTCCGCGACAGCCAGCAGCGCCGGCCGATGCACCACGAGCAGCACCGTGCGGCCGGCTGTCAGCCGCCGTACCGCCGCCACGATCCCGGCCTCGGTGGCACCGTCCAGCGCGGCCGTCGGCTCGTCGAGCAGGAGGACGGGCCGGTCCGCGAGGAACGCCCGGGCCAGGGCGAGCCGCTGCCGCTGCCCGGCCGACAGTCCCGCCCCGTCCTCGCCCAGCACGGTGCCGATGCCCGCCGGCAGCCCGTCCACGAACTCCAGCGCCCCGGCGTCCCGCAGGGCGCGCCGCACGGCCTCGTCGTCCGCGTCGGGGCGGGCCAGCCGTATGTTCTCCGCGATCGTCCCGGCGTACAGATGCGGCCGCTGGGGCACCCACGCGACGCGGCTGTGCCACTCGGTGAGGTCGAGTCCGGCGAGATCGGCTCCCCCGATCCGCACCCGCCCCCCGGTGGGCCGGACGAAGCCCAACAGCACGTTCAACAGGGTGGACTTGCCCGCCCCGCTCGGTCCGACGAGCGCGATCGTTTCGCCGGGTGCGACGGTGAAGGACACCTCCGTCACGGCGTCCGTGGACCGGCCGTCGAAGCGGACCGTCACGTCCTCGAAGGAGAGGGGGCCCGTCGGCACCGCGCCCGTTCCGCGGGCGGGCACGGGCGTCTCCAGCACGGAGAAGATCTCCTCGGCCGCCCCGAGGCCCTCCGCGGCCGCATGGTACTGGGCACCGGCCTGGCGCAGCGGCAGATAGGCCTCCGGCGCCAGGATCAGGATGAGCAGGCCGGTGTAGAGGTCCATCTCGCCGTACACGAGTCGCATACCGATCGTCACGGCGACCAGCGCCACCGAGAGCGTGGCGAGCAGTTCCAGCGCGAAGGAGGAAATGAAGGCGATCCGCAGTGTCCGCATGGTCGCCCGCCGGTACTCGGCGGTGATCTGCCGGATCGACTCCGCCTGGGCCTTGGCCCGTCCGAACACCTTCAGCGTCGGCAGCCCGGCGACGACATCCAGGAAGTGACCGGACAGCCGGGACAGCACGAGCCACTGACGGTCCATCCGGGACTGGGTGGCCCAGCCGATCAGCACCATGAAGACCGGGATGAGCGGCAGGGTGCCGACGATGATCGCCGCCGAGACCCACTCCTCGGTGACGATCCGCGCCAGCACCGCCACCGGTACGACCACCGCGAGCCCCAGCTGGGGGAGGTAGCGGGAGAAGTAGCCGTCGAGGGCGTCGACACCCCGGGTCGCCAGGGCGACCAGCGACCCGGTGCGCTGTCCGCCCAGCCATCCGGGGCCGAGTGCCGCCGCCCGTTCCAGCAGCCGGACCCGCAGTTCCGACTTCACCGCGGCACTCGCCCGGTGCGCGGCCAGTTCGGTGAGCCAGCCGACCAGCCCGCGGCCGGCCGCCACTACGGCGAGCAGCAGCAGGGGAGTGCCGAGGTCACCGGCGGACAGACCGTCCTCGAAAGCACCCACCACGATCTCCGCGATGAGCATGGCCTGGGCGATGACCAGCACCGCGCCGACGGCACCCAGGCCGACGACCGCCGCCAGGAAGCCGCGGGTGGCACGGGCGTACCGGAGTAGTCGCGGGTCGATCGGTTTCACGTGAAACACACCTCAGTGCACGGGATCGGCGATGTGCTGGGTACCGATCCGCTTGCGGAACACCCAGTACGTCCAGCCCTGGTAGAGCAGCACCACCGGCGTGGCGATGACCGCGAGCCAGGTCATGATCTTCAGGGTGTAAGGGCTGGAGGAGGCGTTGATGACGGTGAGGCTCCAGTCCGCGTCGAGCGTGGACGGCATGACGTTGGGGAACAGCGTCAGGAAGAGCATCGCCACGGCGGCCACGATGGTGACACCGGACAGGGCGAACGACCATCCTTCACGTCCCGCCTGGTTCGCCAGCAGGGCGGCGACCAGCGCGGCGACTGCCACGGCCATGGCGGCCAGGCTGGTGCCGTCACCGTTGTCGGCCTGCGTCCAGAGCAGGAAGGCCAGCGCCAGTACGGCGGTGACGAGACCCACGCGCAGGGCGAGCTTCCGCGCCCGCTCCCGGATCCCACCGACCGTTTTGAGGGCCGTGAACACCGCTCCGTGGAAGGTGAACAGCGTCAGAGTGACCAGACCGCCCAGCAGCGCGTACGGGTTCAGCAGGTCCCAGAAGTCACCCACGTACTCGAACTCGGCGTCGATCTTCACGCCGCGCACGATGTTGCCGAAGGCCACGCCCCACAGGAACGCCGGGATCAGCGAGGTCCAGAAGATCGCTGCCTCCCAGTTGCGCTGCCAGTTCTCCTCCGGTCGCTTGGCCCGGTACTCGAAGGCGACACCGCGGATGATCAGGCAGACCAGGATGAGCAACAGGGGCAGGTAGAAGCCGGAGAAGAGGGTGGCGTACCACTCGGGGAAGGCGGCGAAGGTCGCGCCGCCGGCCGTGAGCAGCCACACCTCGTTGCCGTCCCAGACGGGGCCGACGGTGTTGATCAGCACCCGCTTCTCGGCGCGGTCCCGGGCGAGCAGCCGGGTGAGGATGCCCACTCCGAAGTCGAAACCCTCCAGGAAGAAGTAGCCGATCCACAGGACGGCGATGAGGACGAACCAGACGTTGTGCAGTTCCATGACGATGCGGCTCCCTCGGCCTAGTACGAGAAGGCCATCGGCTTGTCGGCGTCACGGAGGTCGCCGCCGAGCTTCGTGGGCGGGTTGACGTCGGCCTCGCTGAGCTCGGGCGGGCCGGCCTTGACGTACTTGACGAGCAGCCTGACCTCGATGACGGCCAGGACGGCGTAGAGCAGGGTGAAGACGGACATCGAGGCGATGACCTCGGCCTGGGTCACGCCGGGGGAGACGGCATCCTCGGTGCGCATCACGCCGTAGACCACCCAGGGCTGCCGGCCCATCTCGGTGAAGATCCAGCCCCAGGCGTTGGCGATCAGCGGGAACGCCATGGTCCACACCGCCAGGAGCCAGTACAGCCGGGTGAGCCGGGAGCCGAGCGGCTTCTTCAGCAGGACCAGGTGCGGTACCTCGTCCTCCCCGGTGCGGTGGGCGGCCGGGAGCAGGAACTTGTTCCGGGTGAGCCAGAGCCCGAGGACACCGAGCGCGAAGGACACCATGCCGAAGCCGATCATCCAGCGGAAACCCCAGTAGGCGACCGGCACGATGGGCTTGTAGTCACCGGGACCGAACTTCTCCTGCAGGGCCGCGTTGGTGTCGTTGATGCCGGGCACGTACGACTCGAAGTCGCTGTGGGCGAGGAAGGACAGCAGACCGGGGATCTCCAGGGCGACCTTGTTGTGCCCCTCGTCGACGTCCCCGTAGGCGAACACCGAGAAGGGCGCTGGTTCCTCGCCGTCCCAGAGGGCCTCGGCGGCGGCCATCTTCATCGGCTGCTGCTCGTACATGACCTTGCCGAGAGTGTCGCCGCTGACCGCGGTGAACAGGCCGCCGACCGCCAGGGTGACCAGGCCGAGGCGGAGAGAGGTCCGCATCACCGGTAGGTGCTTCTTGCGCATCAGATGGAAGGCGGCGATGCCCACCATGAAGGCGCCACCGGTCAGGAAGGCCGCCGAGAAGCTGTGGAAGACCTGGTTGAGCGTGGTGTTCTGGGTGAGCACCAGCCAGAAGTCGGTGAGCTCGGCGCGCCCCTTCTCCTCATTGATCCGGTAGCCGACCGGGTGCTGCATCCAGGAGTTGGCGGCGAGGATGAAGTACGCCGACAGCAGGGTGCCGATCGAGACCATCCAGATGCAGGCCAGGTGGATCTTCTTGGGCAGCTTGTCCCAGCCGAAGATCCACAGACCGATGAAGGTGGACTCGAAGAAGAAGGCGATCAGGGCCTCGAACGCGAGCGGCGCCCCGAACACGTCACCGACGAACCGCGAGTAGTCGGACCAGTTCATGCCGAACTGGAACTCCTGCACGATGCCGGTGACCACGCCCATGGCGATATTGATCAGGAAGAGCTTGCCCCAGAACTTCGTCGCTTTGAGGTACTTCTCCTTGTCCGTCCGGACCCAGGCGGTCTGCAGCCCGGCAACGAGGGCGGCCAGCGAGATCGTCAGGGGAACGAAGAGGAAGTGGTAGACGGTGGTGATACCGAACTGCCATCGCGCCAGGGTCTCCGGCGCCAAAGCCAGATCCACGTCGTCGCTCCTTACTCAGCGGTGGTCACAGCGACCGCTTGATCCCGTTCGTCCCGTCACATCTCGGGGAAAACGGGAGCGCTTGTGAACGCGTTCACATTCACAAGCAATTATGACCTACCGCTTTTCGGACCAGGAAGGGGGGTCCTCTGTGACGTCGGCCCCACCGGTGGGCCCCCGGCACACACGGCGGCGGCCGGCGGATGACCGCCGGCCGCCTGGACGCGTGCACGGGCCGGAGCCCTCCTGTGCCGGTCAGAGCTCCCTGCTGAAGTCCTCCGTCACCTTCAGGAAGATGTCGTTCGCCTCGGTCTCCCCGATCGTGACCCGCACGCCCTCCCCGGCGAACGGCCGGACGACCACACCCGCCTGCTCGCACGCCTGAGCGAACGGCACCGTGCGCTCCCCCAGCCGCAGCCACACGAAGTTGGCCTGCGTCTCGGGCACCGTCCAGCCCTGGGCCCGCAACGCCTCCATCACCCGGTTGCGCTCACAGACCAGCGAGCCGACTCGCCCTATCAGCTCGTCCTCGGCCCGCAGCGAGGCGATCGCCGCGTCCTGCGCGATCTGGCTCACCCCGAACGGCAGCGCCGTCTTGCGCAGCGCCGCGGCCACCGGCTCGTGGGCGATGGCGAAACCCACCCGCAGCCCCGCCAGGCCGTACGCCTTGGAGAAGGTGCGCAGGACGCAGACGTTGGGCCGCTCCCGGTAGATCTCGACGCCGTCCGGCACCTCGGGGTCCCGGATGAACTCGCGGTAGGCCTCGTCGAGCACCACCAGGACATCGCCGGGCACCCGGTCGAGGAAACGCTCCAGCTCGGCCCGTCGCACCACCGTGCCGGTGGGGTTGTTCGGGTTGCAGACGAAGATGAGCCGGGTCCGGTCGGTGATCGCGTCGGCCATCGCGTCCAGATCGTGCACCTCACCCGGGGTCAGCGGCACCTGGACCGACGTGGCACCGCTGATCTGCGTGATGATCGGGTACGCCTCGAAGGACCGCCAGGCGTACATCACCTCGTCGCCGGGGCCGGAGGTGGCCTGCAGCAGCTGCTGGGCGACGCCGACCGAACCGGTGCCGGTGGTCAGATGGGACTTCGGGACGCCGAAGCGCTCGGACAGCTCGGCCATCAGGGCCGTACAGGCCATGTCCGGGTAGCGGTTGAAGGAGGCGGCCGATGCCGCCACGGCCTCCATCACACCCGGCAGCGGCGGATAGGGGTTCTCGTTGGAGGACAGCTTGTACGCCACAGGGCCGCCGACCGTCGCCGGTTTGCCCGGTTTGTACGCAGGGATCCCCTCCAGCTCGGCGCGCAGCTTGGGGCTCGTCTCGCTCACCGCAGTCCTCCTCGTGAAGACCGGCGGTGCATGACCGCCGCCGACATCCAATACTGCTCACCTTATGAGGAGGCGGGGCCGCTGCGTACAGGGGTGGCGCAGGCACCGGCGACCGGGATACGCGTCCACCTCATTGGTCACGGCAGCAACAGGGGCAACATCGCTCGAAGGGGTACGAAGGGCGCGCGGGCCGGGGCGCGCCGCACATATATCTACGCGCCGGTGGTTCGCGCCGTGGCGCGCATCCCCCGTGCAGGTGAGTTGAGACCTCTTCGCAACATCGCACCCTCGGCAGGCCGACATGCGCCGACACGTCAGTTCCTGCCATTGGAACGTTCAACACCCTTCATTTCCCAGTGACTTACGCATAAACGATCATGCAGAAACGTGCCTGTCAATGCGTGCATATGCGTCCGCCCTACCCCACCGCATGAGCCCTACTATCGGCTCGCCATGACAGCAGCAGGGAAGCACCAGGTGAGCCGCGCGGAAACCTCACGCCGAGGCAGCCGGCCGGGTCGAGCGGGCATCAGAGACGTGGCCGCCGCCGCCGGAGTCTCCATCACGACCGTCTCCGACGCCCTCAACGGCAAGGGCCGGCTCCCGGACGCCACCCGGCGCCACGTCCGCGAGGTGGCCGACAGACTGGGGTACCGCCCCTCGGCCGCCGCCCGTACGCTCCGCACCGGGAAGTCCGGACTCATCGGCCTGACCGTGACGACGTACGGGGATGAACCTTTCACCTTCACCGAGTTCGCGTACTTCGCCGAAATGGCGCGCGCCGCCACCTCCGCCGCGCTCGACCGCGGCTACGCCCTCGTCATCCTGCCCGCGACCTCCCGCCACGACGTGTGGTCCAACGTCGCCCTGGACGGCACGGTCGTCATCGACCCCTCCGACCAGGACCCGGTGGTCAGCGAGCTGGTCCGGCAGGGCTTACCGGTCGTCTCCGACGGCCGCCCGGCCGGCTCACTGCCGGTCACGGCCTGGGTCGACAACGACCACGAGGCCGCAGTCCTCGGCATCCTCGACCATCTCGCCGACGCGGGCGCCCGCCGGATCGGCCTGCTCACCGGCACGACCACCGACACCTACACCCATCTGTCGACCTCCGCCTATCTGCACTGGTGCGAGCGCGTGGGCCAGGACCCGGTGTACGAGGCCTACCCGGCGCACGATCCGTGCGCGGGCGCCGTCGCCGCCGACCGGCTGCTCGCCCGCCCCGACCGGCCCGACGCCGTGTACGGCCTGTTCGACCCGAACGGCACCGACCTGCTCGCCGCCGCCCGCCGCTACGGCCTGCGCGTACCGGACGACCTGTTGCTCGTCTGCTGCAGCGAGTCCACCGTCTACGCCAGCACCGAACCGCCCGTCACCACACTCTCCCTGAAACCGCGTCGCATCGGCACGGCGGTGGTCCAGTTGCTCATCGACGCCATCGAAGGGGCCGGCACGGACCGCCCGGTGGAACAGGTCATACCGACCGAGCTGATCGTGCGCACCTCCTCGCAGCGCCGGCCGCCCCGTACGACGGTCAGCCCGCCGCGGTCGCCGAAGGGGACGTGAGACCGGGTCGCCGGGCAGAGGTACGGCGAGCCCGGGTGTGGAGCCCCCGCTTCCGGAGGTGGAGCGAGGGCGGCTCACAGCGCCGGGGAAACGGGCCGGTCCCCGGAAGAAGGCGTGCGGGCCACGCCCGGCGAGCAGGGCCCGCACGTGCGGGGCACATGCGGGGGCACATGGCAGCAACAGTCACCGACGGAACGGCTCGCGACGAGGTGGACAGCGGCAGGGGAGGCGGGACCTTGCGGACGCGCCGCACGGATCGCGGCGATGACACTCACCGGGCGGCCGCAGATCGGCACAAACGGGACGAAAGCCGCAGCGAACCGGAGTCTTGCTCCGATTCACCACCCCTGGGTCATCACACAGCGCGATCCGCGTTCCTATGATGGGCCCACGACACCGCGGGCCGCTGCGACCAGGCAGTCCGACGCGGTACAGAAGCGGCGCGATGGTGGAGGGGTCGATGACTCAGGGGGCCGGTCAGGGACCCGAGGTGGAGCGAACGGCGACGTTGCGCGACTTCCGGGTACCCGCGTACGTCCACGAGACCGGTCCGTATGCCCAGAGCACGCACCCCGGCGACGTCGCCCCGCCCTCCGAGGAGACCTACCCGGAGGGATACACGCCCACCCAGCGGGACCTCCCGGTCATCAATCGGGGCGACACTGTTCAGGTGACCGTCGCCGCCGTGCCCGACCCCGCCCCGCAGCCCGCCACCGGCCAGGGACCGCTGTACGTGGTCGGCGACGTCCACGGCTACATCGACGAGCTGCTGGCCGCCCTCCGGGAGCAGGGTCTCGTCGACTCGGCGGGCCAGTGGTGCGCCGGCACCTCGCGGCTGTGGTTCCTCGGCGACTTCACCGACCGCGGCCCGGACGGCATCGGCGTCATCGACCTCGTGATGCGGCTCTCCGCCGAGGCCGCCGCGGCCGGCGGCTACTGCAAGGCCCTCATGGGCAACCACGAACTGCTGCTGCTCGGCGCCAAGCGGTTCGGCGACACCCCCGTCAACTCCAAGGCCGGCACCGCCACCTTCCAGGCAGCCTGGCTGCTCAACGGGGGCCAGAAGACCGACATGGACCGCCTCCAGGACCACCACCTGCAGTGGATGGCCCGCCTCGACGCCGTCGAGGAGGTCGACGGCCATCTGCTGCTGCACTCCGACACCACCGCCTACCTCGACTACGGCCGTTCCATCGAAGAGGTCAACGACACGGTCCGCGAGACGATCATCCGCAACGACGCCGACGAGGTCTGGGACCTGTTCCGCAAGTTCACCAAGCGGTTCTCCTTCCGTGACGAGGGCGGCGCCGACGCGGTGCGCTCGCTGCTGGATACGTACGGCGGCACCCGGGTCGTTCACGGCCACAGCCCCATTCCGTACCTGCTGGGCGAAGTCGGCTCCGAGGACGGCGAGGACGACAGGGGCCCCGTGGTCGCGGGACCTCATGTCTACGCCGACGGACTCGCCATCGCGATGGACGGTGGCGTCACCATGGCCGGAAAACTGCTGGTCCAGCAACTGCCGCTGGGCGAATGAGTGTTCCGCCGGCCGCGTTCCGGCGGCCCGCGACCGCACCGCGCGGACGGCAATTTCGGTAAACCCCCTGTCACGGCGCACCGTCACCGCTCTACCATCGGCTTATCCGTAGCAGGCTCCCCTCCGTTTCTGCCCGACGGCTCGTCAGCATGCCGAGCCCCAAGCCCTACGGAGCATCGGGGGATGCACATGAACAGCGTTCCGCAGCACCTGCTGAGCGAGGACCGCCAGGAATACGAGCGGGTTCTCGATGAGGCGCTGCGCTCCGCCCCACAGAACCCGGAACTGGCCGCTGTCGGACGGCGGCTCAACTCGGAACAGCTGCGCACGATGGCACTCAACGCCACCGCGCTCATCACCGCGGCCGCGGCCACCGAGTACCAGCACTATGTGAAGGTCCGCGAGGAACTGCGCCGCCCACCGGCGCCATCCTCCCCGGCCGTCCGCGACTCCGGCTCCGCCGAGCCGGGCAAGGGCGCGACAGGGCTCGCCGCCACCATGGGAGAGGTCGTGGAGACGGCCGGGGCGGGCGCCGTGGCGGTGGTCGCCGTCCTGGCCCCCGTTCTCGCCGGGACGGCCGCCGCGATCTTCCTGCTGGTCGGCGCCATCCTGCGGATGGTCGACCCCCATGCCGCGTTCGCCCGGACCATGCTCACCACAGGGTGGGTGTTCGGCGCGGTGACGGCGGTCGCCATCCTCGTCGCCGCCGTGGGCCTGCTGCTCACCGCACTGCGCAACAAGCCCTCGGAGCGCGGCGGCACATACCGCGAACTCGACGGGGAGGTGAGCCGGGCCAGGGACGTTTGGCGGGAAACCCTGCTGGAGCAGGGCATCCTGCCGTTCCTGCGGGAGGCCCTCACCAACCCGGCGGCGGCCGCCGCGCTGCAGCACACGGCACCGCCCGCGCCGGCCAGTCGCATGCCGCACCTCGGGTACGACCGGCCGGGCTTCTCCAGCCCCAGTGAGGGCGCGGCCCGCGGGACCCGGCCGAGCTATTCCAGTCCGGACTACTCGAGCCCGGACTTCGGCGGCCCGGAACACCAGCCCGAGTAGTCCGGAAAGCCGGTGGCCCGTCCGTCGGCTTGCGCTCCACGCGTCGGGGCGCGAGCCCGGTGGATGGGCCGAATGCCGGTGGGCCGGATCCAGGTGCTCCGGTTCCCGGCGGACGTGCCCCCGTCGGCTCGGTTCCCGGCGGGCCGACTCTCAGAGGATGCCCGCACGCCCCGCAGCCGTGATCCACATCGGGAACTCGGACAGGAGACGGTCGTACAGTTCGGGGTCCGGCACGGTGCTGATGTCGTCGACGGCAAAGAAGCCGACGTTGTCGACGCGGCGTCCCGGCAGCGTGTCGAACCGCTCCAGCACGCCGTAGTTGGACTTGCCCAGCCCCACGAACTGCCAGAAGACGGGCTCCTCCACAGCCTCACGCAGCTCGCGTTCGATCTCCTTGTTGCGGTAGACACCGCCGTCGGAGAAGAACAGGACGAGGGTCGGAGCGGACGCGGGATGCTCCCGCACGAACGCGCGCACCTCGGCGATGACCTTCTGCTCCTCGTTCTGGATGCCGACGTCCCGCATGTCGACCTGGCTGGCCTCCAGCCCTTTCTTCCGCCCGCGCCGGAAGAGGCCCACCTCCCCCACGCGCACATGCAGCCGCAGCCACTCGGGGAGCTCGCCGAGGCGCAGATCCGGCAACCGGGCCGGGTTCGAGGCGAACGTCCACGCCTGCATCTCCCCGTCGTCGTCCAGTTGCGCCGCCACCGCGGCCATCCGTTCGACAACATCGGACACGATGCCTTTGGAGTACAGGAAGGACATGGATCCGGAGGCGTCCAGTACGAGGATGACGCGCGCGGCGACCTCGGCCGCCCCGTGCTTGCGCAGACTGACCGCCACCTGCTCCTTGCGCAGGGACAACCGCTTGCGCATGTCGACGGGCAGCCGCTCCTCACCCTTGCTGAGCCGGGGGGCGGCTGCCGGTGCCGGAGCGGGCACCGGTGCCGGAGCGGTGGGCGGGGGCGGGGGCGGAGGAGCCGACAGGGCCGGGACCGCGCCCGCTGTCGTCGTCGGTGCGGGATCGTCCACGGTGATGCCGAAGTCCGTGGCCAGCCCGGCGAGCCCGGCGGCATACCCCTGCCCCACCGCCCGGAACTTCCACTTCCCCTGCCGCCGGTACAGCTCACCGCCGATGAACGCGGTCTCTGTCCCCGCGGCCATGTCGAACCGGGCGACCTCGGCTCCCGTACCGCCATCGAGCAACCGGAGCACCAGCCCCGGCACCTGTCCGAACGTCCCGCCGTCGGCCGACGCACACAGCGCGATCCGGTCGACGGCCGGTTCGACCGCGCCCAGATCCACCTCGACGGTGTCGGTCGCGGCACCGGCGGCGCTCTGCTTCCCGAGATGCCTCACGGCACCCGACGTGTGCCGTGGCTGGTTGTAGAAGACGAGGTCCCCGTCACCCCGCACCCGCCCGGCCTCCGTGAGCAGCAACGCCGAGGCGTCAATGTCCGGCACCCCGGCCCCGGCCACCCACGCGAGCTCCACACGCACCACACGTGCATCGACGGGAAGATTGGACCCCTTGCTCATCGGACTCGCTGTCATAGAGCCAGTTTGCCCACCCGCTCAGCCGAAGGGGAGGGGGACCCGCCCGTGGGAGCGGCGCCGTCACCGGCACCGCTCCCACGCCGGAGACTCAGTCCGCGATCGGCAGGTACACCCGGTTGCCCGCTGCCGCGAACTCCTTCGACTTCTGCGCCATGCCCTGCTCGATCTCGGCGGGGCTGCCGCCGTGTTCCCGTCGAATGTCCTGAGAGATCTTCATCGAGCAGAACTTCGGACCGCACATCGAGCAGAAGTGGGCCGTCTTGGCGGGTTCCGCCGGGAGGGTCTCGTCATGGAACCCGCGGGCCGTCTCCGGGTCGAGCGCGAGGTTGAACTGGTCCTCCCACCGGAACTCGAAGCGGGCGTCGGACAGCGCGTCGTCCCATTCCTGCGCGCCGGGGTGTCCCTTGGCAAGGTCGGCCGCATGGGCGGCGATCTTGTAGGTGATGACGCCGGTCTTGACGTCGTCACGGTTGGGCAGGCCCAGGTGCTCCTTGGGTGTGACATAGCAGAGCATGGCCGTGCCCCACCAGGCGATCATCGCGGCACCGATGCCGGAGGTGATGTGGTCGTACGCCGGCGCGACGTCGGTGGTCAGCGGGCCGAGCGTATAGAACGGGGCTTCCTCGCAGATCTCCTGCTGAAGGTCGATGTTCTCCTTGATCTTGTGCATCGGGACATGGCCCGGGCCCTCGATCATGGTCTGGACGTGGAAACGCTTCGCCACCGTGTTGAGTTCCCCGAGTGTGCGCAGCTCCGCGAACTGCGCCTGGTCGTTGGCGTCCGCGATGGAGCCGGGCCGCAGGCCGTCGCCGAGCGAGTAGGTGACGTCGTACGCGGCGAGGATCTCGCAGAGCTCCTCGAAGTTCTCGTACAGGAACGACTCCTTGTGGTGTGCCAGGCACCAGGCGGCCATGATCGAGCCGCCGCGCGAGACGATGCCGGTCTTGCGGTGGGCGGTGAGCGGTACGTACGCGAGACGCACACCCGCATGGACCGTCATGTAGTCCACGCCCTGCTCGGCCTGCTCGATGACCGTGTCCCTGTAGATCTCCCAGGTCAGCTCCTCGGCCCGGCCGTCGACCTTCTCCAGGGCCTGGTAGAGGGGCACGGTGCCGATGGGGACGGGGGAGTTGCGCAGCACCCATTCGCGGGTGGTGTGGATGTTGCGGCCGGTGGAGAGGTCCATGACCGTGTCGGCGCCCCAGCGGGTCGCCCAGGTCATCTTCTCCACTTCCTCCTCGATGGAGGACGTCACCGCCGAGTTGCCGATGTTGGCGTTGACCTTCACCAGGAACCGCTTGCCGATGATCATCGGCTCGATCTCCGGGTGGTTGACGTTGGCCGGCAGCACCGCACGGCCCGCCGCGATCTCCTCGCGGACCACCTCGGGAGAGACGTTCTCCCGGATCGCCACGAACTCCATCTCGGGCGTGATCTCACCGCGGCGCGCGTACGCCAGTTGCGTCACCGCCTGCTCCGGGCGGCCCCGGCGCGGCAGACGTGGCCGCCCGGGGAAGACGGCGTCCAGGTTGCGCAGACCTCCGCGCGGAGAGGTGTGCTTGATTCCGTCGTCCTCGGGACGGACGGGACGGCCGGCGTACTCCTCCGTGTCACCCCGGGAGACGATCCAGTTCTCCCGTAGTGGGGCCAGTCCCCGGCGGACGTCGGTATCGACGAGCGGATCGGTGTACGGGCCCGATGTGTCGTACAGCGTGACCGACTGCCCGTTGGTGAGGTGCACCTGACGGACCGGTACCTGCAGATCGGGGCGGGCACCCTCGACGTACGCCTTGTGCCAGCCGTTGGACTTCCCGGCCTCCCCGTTCGCCGACGTCTCCGTCGGGTTGTGCGTGGAGGCAGGCGTGCGTGCGTCCTTGTTGGTCATGAGACCTACTCCCTACGCCGGCATTACCCGGTAACAGGTTCGGCGGTCGACGCAGCGGTTTCCGTCTGCCGACGTTCCGTGTGAAACATCACTCGACTTCGGTGATGTTTCATGTGAAACATCGCTGGGACGGAGGTCAGCGCCCTCTCAGCCCGGTGCTCCGAGCTCCCGCGTGTACAAAAGGTGCCCCCACGCTAGCGTCATTCCTGGCGCGGTGAACAGAGGGCCCTCTCGCTTCTTGCGATGATCGGGCGGTGACCCCGACTCAACCTCCCCCGTATCCACCACCCGAACCACCGCACGGCGCCGGAAGCGGGCACGTGCCCGGACAGGGGCACGGGCACAGTCACAGCCACGGCCCTGCGGCACCCGTCTCCCAGCATCTGCGCAAGGTCATCGCGGCGGTCCTGATCCCGTTCGCCGCGGCGGTGCTGATCGGACTCGCCGTGCTGTGGCCGGGCGGCGCACCGGCGCACGAACGCACCGGTGTCGGCTTCGACCGGCAGACTCAGCACGCCACGGTCACGAAGGTGGTCGAGTTGAGCTGCCAGTCCGTGAACGCCTCCGGTGGCGTGCCGACCGGTGACACCTCCACCGCGGAGGGCTCCTCCGCCCAGCAGCAGGCGGACGGGACCTGCAAGAGGGCGACGATCCGGGTCGACACCGGTGACGACAAGGGCCGTACGTTCAACGAGATCGTGCAGCCGGACCAGTCCCGTCAGCTGAAGCAGGGTCAGGAGGTCGTGGTCGCCTACGAGCCCTCCGCGCCCGAGGACCTGCAGTACTCGGTCACCGACGTGAACCGGCGTTTCCCCATGGCGCTGCTCGCCGGCATCTTCGCGCTCGCCGTCGTGGCGGTGGGACGCCTGCGCGGTGTCATGGCGCTCGTCGCCTTGGCCGTCAGCTTCCTGGTGCTGAACCTCTTCATCCTGCCGGCCATCCTCCAGGGGTCGAACCCGCTGGTCGTGGCGGTGGTGGGAGCGAGCGCGATCATGCTGCTCGCCCTGTATCTCTGCCATGGGCTCTCGGCACGCACATCAGTGGCGGTGCTCGGCACACTCATCTCGTTGCTGCTGATCGGCGTCCTGGGGTCGGTGTTCATCGGCTGGGCCGCGCTCACCGGCAACACCGACGACAACACCGGTCTGATCCACGGGCTGTATCCCGGGATCGACATGAGCGGTCTGCTGCTGGCCGGGGTGATCATCGGTTCGCTCGGGGTCCTCGACGATGTGACGGTCACCCAGACGTCCGCGGTCTGGGAGCTGCACGAGGCCAATCCGTCGATGGGTCGGCGCGGGCTGTACCGCGCGGGCATCCGTATCGGCCGCGATCACATCGCGTCCGTGGTCAACACGCTGGTCCTCGCCTATGCGGGCGCCGCGTTGCCGCTGCTGCTGCTGTTCTCCATCGCGCAGAGCAGCGTGGGGACGGTCGCCAACAGCGAGCTGGTCGCGGAGGAGATCGTGCGCACCCTGATCGGCTCGATCGGTCTGGTCGCCTCGGTGCCGGTCACCACCGCGCTGGCCGCACTGGTGGTCTCGGCCGACCGTCCGGCAGCGCAGGCACAGGCACAGGCGACGTCACAGGCACAGGGGCACACGCAGGGGCATGGGCAGTTGCCCGATGCCCGGCCGGCCCCGGGGCGCGGTGGACGGGGCAGGCGCCGCAAGCGATGAGGCGCCCGTGGAGTGGGGCGGGACGCGCTGAAGCGTTCCGCCGCACCTGCGGGCCGGCCGACGCAACGCCTCAGCCGGCGCTCTGCTCCGCCAGAATCCGGTCCAGCGCGTCGTCGAGGTGGGCGTCGAAGTCGGCGAGAGCCCCCTCCTGGCCCAGCGGCACCAGCTTGTCGGTGCGGTCGAGGAAGGCCACGAGCGGTGCGGTCGACGAGCGGAAGAGCGCCTGGTCGCTGCCGACCTGAAGCTGGATCAGCACCTCGCCCAGCATGTCGGGGTCGACCGGTGAGACCCGCACATCGCCCTCACCACACGGTCGGCCGACGCCGTCGATCAGCAGTTCCCGGCCGAAAGCCCATGTCACGGGCGCGTCTCCGGGCAAGTGGAAGGTCAGGCGCACGGCGTAGGGATCACAGGTGTCATAGCGCAGCTCCACCGGGATGCGAAAGGACAGCTCCTCGGACACGAGAAAGCTCATCATGACCTCTGCCTGTACGGATTCGCGCATTGCCTACCCCGTCATTCGCCGCGGACTGGCCGGGCATGGACCCTGACACTAGAGGAAATCTTGCTGAACGTACACAGCAGATCACAAGGAGTGAGTTTTCAGATACTGATAGACAGCGCGAGCGACCCGAGCAGGCGCCCCAGTTCGCCCTGCAGACGCTGGGCCGCGGGAAGGAGCCGGTCGGCCTGATGGGCGGGCAGCGAGATGGCCATCGACGCCGCCGTGGTGCCGACGGTGATCGGGATGGCCGCACACACCGTTCCCAGGGCGTATTCCTGACGCTCCATCACCAGCTCCATGCGCCGGGTCCGGTCCAGACGCCGGAGCAGGCTGTGATCGTCGCGCACGGTGTACGGCGTGACGGGGCGCACGGGATAGCGGCTCAGATGGTCGCGGCGGGCCTCTCCCTCCAGTTGGGAGAGTAGGCACTGTCCGATGGCGTGGGCATGGCCCGTTTCCCTGAAGTCGGCCCATTCCTCGACCGCGGGATTGCCCGGGGTGTCCGAGACGCAGATGACGTCGATCTCGCCCTCGCGGTACACCGCGTAGTACACGGGGACGCCGATCGCGTCCCGCCAGCGGGCGAGGGTGTCGACGAGCTTGCTGCGACGTTTCTGCTGTGCTCCGCTGCCGCTCAGCCGTTCAGCCGCCTCTCCCAGGAAGAACAGTCCCTTGTCACGGCGCAGATAGCCCTCGTGCACCAGGGTGCGCAGCAGGTGGTACGCGGTGGGCAGCGCCAGCCCGGTCTCGCGGGCCAGCTGTTTGGCGGGAGCCCCGCACGCGTGCCCGGCGACGGTCTCCATCAGGCGCATGGCGCGCTGCACGGAGCCGATGAGGGTCGCGGTGGGAGCTGGGGGTGCGGGCGCCGAGGAGCGGGGCTGCGGGGGGACCGCGGCCAGATGGGCGGAGGCGGTGCCAGTCGTGGCCAAGGGTCACTCCCGAAACGCGAGGGGGCAGCCCGTGCGGGGAACACGGGTGTGGGGTCGCCGCTCGCGGGGATCGTCCCCGCGTCGAGTTCCGGACTCTAACGGGCTGTCACCGCACGCAGACGGCCCGCCGGGAAACTTCCCCCGCCCGAGGGAACCGGTGATTCCTGTTACCGCCTCACCGGTCCCCCTCGGCTCACCAGTCGCCGCGCGACGAGGAACTCGACGTGAACTTGCGCACGACGTAGATCAGACCGCCGACCAGCGCCACGAACACCAGCAGTTTGAAGAGCAGGCCGATGACGAATCCGACCACGCTCGCTATCAGCCCGCCGAACACCACCAGCGCGATGACCGGCACCGCGATCCACTTCATCCACCACGGCAGTCCGTCGAAGATCTCTCGCATCGCCCTTGTCCTTGTCTCTCCGCCCGTCGAGTGCCGGGGCGCGTCGATGATGTCCTGCACTTGATGCTAGGGCGGCGGGTGGTCCGGTGGGGGCCTCGGATCCCTTGTCCTCCCCTGACCGATCCCCTAGGGAACCCGGAGTGCCCGGCTCAGCTCTCGGGGGGAGAGAACACCACCAGGACCCGCAGATCCTCGCTGATGTGATGGAACTTGTGGGCCACGCCGGCCGGGACGTACACGACGCTGCCGCGTGCCACCTGTGTGGTCTCCATGCCGACGGTGATCGACGCGCGGCCGCTGACGACGAAGTACACCTCGTCCTGGTTGTGCGGCTGCTGCGGATCCTGGACGCCGGCGTCCAGGGCGTAGAGGCCGACCGACATGTTCCGCTCCCGCAGGAACTGCAGGTACGCCCCGTCGTTGGCGGCGCGTTCCGCCTCCAGTTCGTCCAGCCGGAATGCCTTCATCTCCAGGTCCCGCCCCCACCTCACTGCTCAAGCCCGATCGCGTCTGTCACGATCAGACACATGATGAATTTCCTAGTCAAGACGATCGCCAACGCGGGTGCCCTGGCAGTAGCGGTGTGGTTGCTCGACAAGATCACCCTGACCGGTGACAGCACGGGCAAGGAGATCGGTACCCTGCTCCTGGTCGCTCTGATCTTCGGCGTGGTGAACTTCCTGGTCAAGCCCGTTGTGAAGCTACTGAGCCTTCCTCTGCTCATTCTGACCCTCGGACTGTTCACCCTGGTGGTGAACGCTCTGATGCTGCTGCTCACCTCCTGGCTCGCCGACCAGCTCGACCTGAGTTTCCACGTGGAGGGCTTCTGGACGGCCGTACTGGGCGGGCTGATCATCTCCGTCGTGTCGTGGGCGCTCAACGTCGTGCTGCCCGATGGGGACTGAGTGCGATGACCTACCGCGTCTGCTTCGTCTGCACCGGCAACATCTGCCGCTCGCCGATGGCCGGATCCGTCTTCCGCGCGCGGGTGGCGGAGGCCGGTCTCGACGGCCTGGTCGAGGTGGACAGTGCCGGTACGGACGGCTGGCACGAGGGCGAGGGTGCCGACCCCCGTACGGAGACTGTGCTGCGCGAGAACGGCTATGACGCCGTTCATACGGCTCGGCGGTTCGCCACGTCCTGGTTCACCCGCCTCGATCTCGTCGTCGCGCTCGATTCCGGGCACCTCAGGGCACTGCGACGCCTTGCCCCCACGGAGCAGGACGCGGACAAGGTGCGTCTGTTGCGTTCGTATGACCCCGCCGCCGGCGACGACCTCGACGTACCGGATCCCTACTACGGGGATGCCGACGGATTCAGCACATGTCTTGAGATGGTGGAGGCGGCGATCGACGGGCTGCTCGCCACGGTACGTGCGCGCGTGGAAGGACAGGCTGCATGAACGATGTGACGACGGGCACGGGCCACGGCCCGGCCCTGCCCGACGGGGCGGGTGACGGCACCCGCGCGGTGCGGGCCGGGCTGCCCGAGCCGGTCAAGCACGAACCGACCCTGCCCGGTCCCGTGTTCGCGGCCCACTTCCATCTGCCGGGCGACCCCACCGGCCCGTACACCTACGGCCGGGACGAGAACCCGACCTGGACGCTGCTGGAACGGGCCATCTGCGAGCTGGAGGCGCCCGGGCGGGACGATGTCGAGGCACTGGTGTTCGCCTCGGGCATGGCGGCGGTCTCCTCGGTGCTCTTCTCCCAGCTGCGCGCCGGGGACGTGGCCGTCCTGCCGGACGACGGCTACCAGGCCCTTCCCCTGGTGCGCACCCAGCTGGAGGCGTTCGGGATCGAGGTGCGCACCGCTCCCACGGGCGGTGACGCCCAGCTCGAGGCCCTCGACGGTGCGAAGCTGCTGTGGATCGAGACGCCCTCGAATCCGGGGCTTGACGTGTGCGACGTACGACGGCTCGCCGATGCGGCACACGCGCAGGGCACCCTTGTCGCCGTCGACAACACCCTCGCGACGCCGCTCGGCCAGCGTCCGCTGGAGCTCGGCGCCGACTTCTCGGTAGCAAGCGGCACCAAGCAGTTCACCGGGCACGGCGATGTGCTCCTGGGATACGTCACCGGTCGCGACGCCGACGCCATGGCCGCCGTCCGGCGCTGGCGCAAGATCGCCGGAGCGATTCCCGGCCCCATGGAGGCCTGGCTGGCGCACCGCTCGGTCGCCACGCTCCAGCTGCGTGTCGACCGGCAGAACGCCACCGCGCTGACGCTCGCCCGGGCGCTGCGGGAACGCTCGGAGGTGACAGGGCTGCGCCACCCGGGACTGCCTGACGACCCCTCGCACACGATTGCCTCGCAGCAGATGCGACGCTACGGATGCGTGGTGTCGTTCACACTGCCCACGCGCGCGCGTGCGGACCGTTTCCTCGACGCGCTGCGGCTCGTGGACGACGCGACCAGCTTCGGCGGCGTACGGTCCACGGCGGAGCGGCGTGGACGCTGGGGCGGTGACGCGGTACCGGAGGGCTTCATCCGCTTCTCGGTGGGTGCCGAGGACCCGGCGGACCTGGTGGCGGACGTGCTGCGGGCCCTGGACGCATCAGCCACCTGACCAGCCGCTGCGGCCGGCGGCCCCGGCCGTCCGGCGCACTGCGGCGGACGGTCCGAGCCTCCCCCCTCGTGGCTCGGACCGTCCTCGGTTCTGCGCGCGAAGAACCGCGCGACCAAGGCTAGTTGACTCAGTGTCAGTGTCCAATCACAGTAACGACAGCGACCTATCGACTTATTTATAGTTGGCTGCCTCCGGCCTGCAGCGGGGGCCGACCAAGGAGGATGTGCCGTGGATCTGGCCTTGCTGCGGACCTTTGTGACCGTGCACCGGGCCGGCTCCTTCACCCGTGCCGCCGCCCTGCTCGGGCTGTCCCAGCCGGCCGTCACCTCGCAGATACGGACGCTGGAGCGGCAGCTGGGACGTCCCCTGTTCCTGCGCCAGGCACGCGGTGTGACACCGACGACCATCGGAGACGAGCTCGCCCACAAGGCCGCCCCGCATCTCGACGCCCTGGTGGAGATAGCCGAGTCCGGGCCGGAGGAGGACTCGTTCCTACGGACGCTGCATCTGGCCGGCCCTCCGGAGTTCACCGCCGAGCGGGCGTTACCCGCGCTCACGGAGCTGACCAGGGAGGACGGTCAGGGTTTCGCCCTGCGCGCTTCCTTCGGAACCGCGGAGGAAGCCCTGGAAGGGCTTGCCGCCGGACATCATGATCTGGCCATCAGCACGGTCCGCCCGCGCGGCGCCCTGCTCTCGGCGACTGCGCTCTGCGACGAGGAGCACGTCCTGGTCGCCGCCCCGCGCTGGGCCGAGCGGATCGGATCCGGCACGCTCCGCAGGACCGGTGCGTCCGTCCTGGAACAGGTCCCGGTGGTCGAGGTGCACGAGTCGCTGCCGTTCGTCGCCCGCTACTGGGCGTCCGTCTTCGACACCCGCCCGGTCGCCCCGGGCGCCGTCGTCGTCCCAGATCTACGCGCGGTGCTGGCCTGCGCCACTGCGGGCGCGGGACTGGCCGTGCTGCCACGCTACCTGTGCGCGGATGCGCTCGAGCAGGGAGATGTGATCGCTCTGCATGAACCGGCGGTGCCTCCGCTGCGCACCTACTTCCTGGTGGTCCGCACCGGCACGCTGGCAATGCCGCACATCGCCCGGGCCCACGAGTGGCTGGAGCAGGCGGCGACCGACTGGTGCTGACCCGGCCAGGCCGGTCTCATCGCTGACATGGGCCCGTGGGATCGCACGATGTTTCACGTGGAACCAGCCGGGCCACATTTCCCCCATGACCGTCCGACCCGTGGTCAAGCGCACCGCCCGAGCCGTTCTGCTGGACGGCGAGAACCTGATTCTGATCAAACGCACCAAACCCGGCATGGATCCCTACTGGCTCACGCCGGGCGGTGGTGTGGAGCCGGAGGACCCAACCGTCGTGGACGCCCTGCACCGGGAGGTGTACGAGGAACTCGGCGCGAAGATCACCGATGTGGTGCCTTGTTTCGTCGACACCGTGGAGCACATCGGCGAGGACGGCGGTGCCACCGGTGTGAAGGTGCAGCACTTCTTCGTATGCCGTCTGGGATCCATGGACCCGTCCCTGCGCCATGGTCCGGAGATCGACGAACCCATTGGTGAGTACGAGATCGTCCGCGTGCCGTTCACCCGTGTCGGCATCGCTTCCGTCCACCTCGTACCGCTGTCCCTACGGCACTATCTGGACGGCAACATCGAGGGCGTGCGCGCGATGCACGCCCCCGATCTCTGCTGACCCCGGCGCTCACGCGCATGGCCGAAAGCCCGCACGAGTCTGCCCAAACAGGTGGACGCCGGAGCCCCCTGTCGGACAGCCTGACCTGCGTGCCGACACCTTCCCTTGACTCATCACCCATCCGCCGTCTGACGCTCCGCGATCTCATCGCCTGCGCCGACTTGTCCGAGGACAGGGGGTGGCCACGCGAGGAGCACAAGTGGGGTCTCCTCCTCGCGGCCGGGAAGGGATACGGCATCGACGACTCCGGCGGTGGTCTGGTGACCGCCTGCGTGGTCACCGAGTACGGGCCGCAGCGGCAGCCAGCTTTCGCGGCCGTCGGCATGGTCCTGGTCGCCGAACGGCATGCGCGCCAGGGCGTGGGACGCCGGTTGATGCGTCACATCGTCGCGGCGATGGGAACCACCCCTCTCACCTTGCATGCGACTCCGTCCGGCCGCCCGCTCTACGAGGAGCTCGGCTTCAAGGTCATCGGCCGGGCCGAGATGCTGCGGGGCCACTTCGTATCCACAGGTGAGCGGCAAGAAGTCACCACCCGTGCCGCGACGGCGCAGGACCTTCCGGCGATTCTCCGGCTCGACGAGGAGGTGTTCGGGGCGGACCGGACGCACATCGTCACCCGGTTGCCCGCCTTCGCCGATCAGTTGCGCGTCGCCGAGGAGGGCGGGCGACTCATCGGTTACGCGGCCGCCTGGCCCAACATGGACAGCCACGTCGTGGGCCCACTGATCGCCCGTGACACCCAGACGGCCAAGGCACTGCTCGCGTCCCTCGCCGAGCGGACCGGGCGGCCTCTGCGCACCGACATCGATGTGCGGCACGAGGAGCTGGTGGACTGGGCGAAGGAACACGGGCTGGCGTCCGTCGCGTTCAACGCCGTCATGGCGTACGGGATCACGGAGCTGCCCGGCGACTGGAATCGGCGGTTCGCCCCGGTGACGGTCGCGGCGGGCTGACGCCCACGGACACGACGACGCCGGCCCCGAGAGCTCGGGCCGGCGTCGCTGTGTTCCCCGAGGTACCTCGTCAGGCGAGAGCCTCCACCGCGGCCGTGGCGACGGCGGGTCCTGCTCGGGAGTGGGTGCGGCCCTGGCCCGTGCTGCTTCACGGTGCTGTGGTCAGTGAGTGATCGCGGTCGGCGTCCGGTGGGTGCCGGACCGGCGCCCGAAGTGCCCACGCCTTCGCGGCGCTCGAGAGCGGCGGAGACGAAGGCCAGCGCCAGGGCGGCTACGGCAAGGACGGCCCCGACCCAGTTGGGTGCGGTGTAGCCGAGGTCGGCCGCGATCACCAGGCCGCCGAGCCATGCGGCCAGCGCGTTGCCGAGCTTGAACGCGCCGATATTGACGGCCGAGGCCAGGGTGGGGGCACCGTGGGCGTGGTCGAGAACCCGCTTCTGCAGGGGCGGCACCGTGGCGAATCCCAACGCGTCGATGAGGGCGATGGTGACGGCGGCGGCGACCACCGAGCCGATGCCGAAGAAGGCGCCGTGTGCCAGCGAGGCGACTACCCGTCCGGCCAGCATGAGACCGAAGGAGAGGACCATCGCCGAGAGGAGGTTCCCGGCGACGAACAGTCCCATCAGCAGCATCAGCATCCGCTTGCGGGAGACCTTGGTGCCGAGCACGGTTCCATATACGTGCGAACACACTATAGACGCTATCGCAATAATTGTGTACGTGCATTAGCCGCAAACGCCGACTATTGCGAGGGTGCTCTACCCTGGAGTCCAGGAGTGCCTGGACGGAGGAAACCCGTATGACAGCCACGGACCCCGCGCTCACCGCCCCGGCTCAGGGCTGGTGCGCACTCTCCCTGCTGCACGGGAGGATCGAGGCGCACATCGAGCGCGCCCTTCAGAGCCGGCACGATCTGAGCGTGCGGGAGTACTCCCTGCTCGACGTGCTGAGCCGACAGCACGACGACGAGGGTGGCCATCTGCAGATGAAGCAGGTCGCCGACGCGGTCGTGCTCAGCCAGAGCGCCACCACTCGCCTGGTCACCCGGCTCGAGGACCGCGGTCTGCTGGAGCGCTATCTGTGTCCCACCGACCGGCGCGGTATCTACACCAATGTCACCGAGGCCGGTCTCAAGCTTCTGGAAGAGGCGCGGCCGACCAATGACATTGCTCTGCGCGAGGCGCTCGACGAGGCGGCGAGGAACCCCGAGCTGGCCCCGCTGGTCCGGGCCGTGGAAACACTGAAGGCGCCGGTGCCCGCATAGGGTGCCGATATGGGAGATCTTGAGATACGAGCCGCAGTCGCCGACGATCTTCCGGCGATCGTCGGCATGCTCGCGGACGACCCCCTGGGCGCACGGCGCGAGTCACCGGACGACCTCGGTCCGTACCTGACCGCTCTGGAGCGCCTCACCTCTGATCCGAACCAGCACCTGGTGGTCGCGGTCCGCGACGGACGCGTCGTCGGCACGCTGCAGCTCACGATCGTTCCGGGACTGTCCCGCCGGGGCTCCACCAGGGCGATCATCGAAGGCGTTCGCATCCACGCGGACGAACGCGGCAGCGGCCTGGGCACCCGGTTGATCGAGTGGGCCATCGGCACATCCCGCCGCGAGGGGTGCCGATTGGTTCAGCTCACATCGGACAACACCCGTGCCGAGGCCCACCGCTTCTACGAACGGCTCGGATTCACCGCCTCCCACGTGGGCTTCAAGCTGCCGCTGTGACCTTGCGCCCGGGCCATGTTTCACGTGAAACATGGCGTCGTCGAGGCTCTCCGCGATAGGGAGCTAGCCGATACCCCGCCATCCCTCGGGGTCCACTCCGCCGGGCACCGGAGCTCCCTCCTCGTACGGCTGACGCGTAAACACGAACGACCCCAGGTCGAGATGACTCACCCCTCCATCCGGCCGCCGTACGGGCTTCAGGAGTTCTCCGGCGTAGTACCCCTCCAGTCCCAACCACGTCCCGTCCCCGTTCGGGCGGAAACGTGAGCGCCGGCCGTTGCCGGACAGTGGCTCCAGCGCAACGATCCCCTCGGCCGAAAGCCGCAGCGCAAAGGCGTACGTCCCCCAGTACCACTGGCCCACCAGTTCCAGTACCGACGGTTCGGCCTCCCGCAACGGCTCCCAGGGAGCGGGGATACGTGGTTCCGTCTGGGCGACGATCCGGACGAGGTCAGCGGCAACCGTGAACGGCGCCGGCCCGGACGTGCAGTTGGTCAGGACGACCGCGCTCACATCGTCCGCCACGCTGATCGTCAGACAGGCAAGGAAGCCCGGAAGCGATCCGGTGTGCCCGACCAGAGCGCGCCCGTGCTGATGGCGAAGCTCCAGGCCCAGGCAGTACGCGTAGCCGTCAGCCACATCCGCCGCCTCGACCGGTGTTGCCGGGGTCCTCATGTCCCGCAAGGACCCGACGCTCAGCACTCGCTCGTCACCCCGGGTCAGGAAGACCGCGAAGCGCGCCAAGTCACCTGATGTGGACCACAGTTGACCGGCGGGTGCCATCACTCCGAGATCTTCCAAGGGCTCGGGCATCATCACATCCGCCCACGGATGCACCGCCCAGCCACCCGCATGCGGAGCCTCCGGTCGCCCGCTCGTGCGGCGCAGGCCCAGCGGTTCGAGCACTTCCCGCCGGAGAACCTCTTCCCACGGGGCGCCGCGGAGCCTCTCGACCAGGGCGCCGAGCAACGCGTATCCAGGGTTCGAGTAGTGGAACCGCCGGCCCTCGGGCCGCATAAGCGGCCGTTCGCCCAGCACATCGGCAAGGCCGGGCCGCAAGGACCCGGGCGTCCGCTCCCACCAGGGGCCGGGTGTCTCGGCGGCCAGCCCACCACTGTGCGACAGCAGTTCGATGATCGTTGTGTCACCGGCACCCGTACCCGGCAGGTGCTTCTCCAGGGAATCGGAGAGATCCAGCACTCCCTCGTCGCGCAGCCGGAGCACCAAGACCGCGGTGAAGGTCTTGGTGATCGAACCGATCCGGTACTGCACGTCATCGTCCGGGGCGTGCCCCTCCACCGAGGTCCGCGCCCCGGTCCACACCACCTTCCCGCCCCGCACCACAGCCGCGACGAGCGAGGGCGTACGCCCCTCGCTCTGGGCGACGGCGATCCGGTGCAGCAGGGCGCGCCGCGTGCCGGGCAGCAGTTCTTCCTCGGGTGTCGTCATGTCCTCAGTCCAGCACGGTTGCCCGACGAGGAGTGGTGATGACCACCGGTCAGGTCTGCGCCATGTCGACGAAGCGCGAGTAGTGCCCCTGGAAGGCGACCGTGATCGTCGCCGTCGGGCCGTTTCGGTGCTTCGCCACGATCAGGTCGGCCTCACCAGCACGGGGGGACTCCTTCTCATAGGCGTCCTCGCGGTGCAGCAGGATGACCATGTCGGCGTCCTGCTCAATGGAGCCCGACTCACGCAGGTCGGAGACCATCGGCTTCTTGTCGGTGCGTTGCTCGGGGCCACGGTTGAGCTGGGAGAGCGCGATGACCGGGACCTCAAGCTCCTTGGCGAGCAGCTTGAGGTTACGGGACATGTCCGAGACCTCCTGCTGGCGGCTCTCGGCACGCTTGGAGCCGCCGGACTGCATCAGCTGCAGGTAGTCGATGACGACCAGCTTCAGATCGTTGCGTTGTTTCAGACGACGGCACTTGGCGCGGATCTCCATCATCGACAGGTTCGGGGAGTCGTCGATGTAGAGCGGCGCCGCGGAGACGTCCGGCATCCGGCGCGCCAGGCGCGTCCAGTCCTCGTCGGTCATCGTGCCGGAACGCATGTGGTGCAGGGCGACGCGAGCCTCGGCGGACAGCAGCCGCATCGCGATCTCGTTGCGCCCCATCTCGAGCGAGAAGATGACGCTGGGGAGGTTGTTCTTGATGGACGCGGCCCGGGCGAAGTCCAGGGCGAGCGTCGACTTGCCCATTGCGGGACGCGCCGCGATGACGATCATCTGACCCGGGTGCAGACCGTTGGTGAGCGAGTCGAAGTCGGTGAACCCGGTGGGTACCCCGGTCATCTCACCGCTACGCGATCCGATCGCCTCGATCTCGTCGAGGGCGCCCTCCATGATGTCGCCGAGCGGCAGATAGTCCTCGCTGGTGCGCTGTTCGGTGACGGCGTAGATCTCCGCCTGCGCGCGGTTGACGATCTCGTCCACGTCGTCGTCGGCCGCGTATCCCATCTGGGTGATGCGGGTACCTGCTTCGACCAGGCGACGCAGCACGGCGCGCTCGTGCACGATCTCCGCGTAGTACGCCGCGTTCGCCGCAGTGGGGACGGTCTGGACGAGGTGGTGCAGATAGGAGGCCCCGCCGACCTTGTTGATCTCGCCGCGCTTGGTCAGCTCCGCGGCGATCGTGATGGGGTCGGCCGGCTCTCCCTTGGCATAGACATCGAGGATGGCCGTGTAGACGGTCTCGTGGGCCGGCTTGTAAAAGTCGTGGCCCTTGAGGATCTCGACCACGTCGGCGATGGCGTCCTTGGACAGCAGCATGCCGCCCAGGACCGACTGCTCGGCATCGAGGTCCTGCGGTGGCACCCTTTCGAACGCGGAGCCGCCACCCTCCCACTCACTGCTGTCCTTGCCGCGGTCGTGCTGCTCGTCACGGCCCTTGCCGCGGTCGTCGCGACGGCGGGAGGCGGGCAGACGATCGCTGGGACCGCTGTCGGCCCACGGGTCGTCCAAGGGCTCGGAAATGCTCACCGAGCCACCTCCTCCCGTCCGCCGAGCGGACCTCGCCGCGCCCCTTTGTTCTACGGCACGGCACTGACAAATAAGAAGCCCAACTCCGGTTGTCGCGCGCCGGTTTTGTGGCGTTTGTGAAACCGGCGGACGGAGCGGGCGCCGGACCACCGTAGGCCCGTCGGCACCGTCAGCCAATCTGGTTATCCACAGGGCATGTGGACGACCGGCCCAATGCTGTGGAGAACTGCACGAAACCTGTGCATGAGCCGGTGGACAGCCCTGTGAACAAGCCCGGATCTTCCCGCCGCGAAAGCTCCTGACCTGTATGTTTGCCGTCCACTGGCTGTGCAGAAGAAAAACTTCCCCAGTCGGATCAAGATCGCTTCATGCGGTGTACCCAAGCCCACACCCTGAGCCACGACGTAAGGGCCAAGAAAGCATTGCATCACTTACCTGTGGACGATTAGATTGGTGCACATGACACAGGCCTCCGCGCGCCCCAGGGCCGCTCGACGGCAGCACGACCGGGAGATCGTCATGCTGGCCGTCCCGGCCTTCGGTGCCCTTGTCGCCGAGCCGCTCTTCGTCATGGCCGACAGCGCCATCGTCGGCCATCTGGGCACGGCACAGCTCGCCGGTCTCGGCGTCGCCTCGGCGCTCCTGATGACCGCCGTCAGCATCTTCGTCTTCCTGGCCTACGCCACCACGGCAGCCGTCGCCCGCCGCGTCGGAGCCGGTGATCTGCCCTCAGCCATCCGCCAGGGTATGGACGGCATCTGGCTGGCACTGCTTCTCGGCGCCGCCGTCGTGGCGGTTGTCCTACCCACAGCGCCCTCCATCGTGGACCTCTTCGGCGCCTCCGACACAGCGACCCCTTACGCGACCACGTATCTGCGGATCTCCACACTCGGCATACCGGCCATGCTCGTCGTACTCGCAGCGACCGGCGTTCTGCGCGGTCTTCAGGACACCAAAACACCTCTGTACGTCGCCATCGGCGGCTTCGTCGTCAACGGTGTCCTCAATGTCGTGCTGGTCTACGGTGCCGGCCTCGGTATAGCCGGCTCCGCCTGGGGCACCGTCATCGCCCAGTGCGGCATGGCCGCGGTCTACCTGGCCGTAGTCCTCCGCGGAGCACGCAGGCACGGGGCCTCACTGCGCCCGGACGCCGCCGGGATCAGGGCCTCGGCCCAGGCAGGTGTTCCCCTGCTGGTGCGTACCCTCTCCCTCCGGGCCATCCTGATGATCGCGACAGCCGTCGCCGCCCGCCTGGGTGACTCCGACATCGCGGCCCACCAGATCATCCTCTCCCTGTGGAGTCTGCTCGCATTCGCGCTGGACGCCATCGCCATCGCCGGGCAGGCCATCATCGGTCGCTATCTGGGGGCAGGTGACGCCGAGGGGGCCCGCCAGGCATGCCGCCGCATGGTCGAGTGGGGAATCGCGGTCGGTATGGTCCTCGGCGTGCTGGTGATACTCGCTCGGCCGGTGTTCCTGCCCCTGTTCACCAGTGACGCCACCGTCAAGGACGCGGCACTGCCCGCCCTGGCCCTCGTAGCACTGTCCCAGCCGATCTGCGGCATCGTCTTCGTCCTGGACGGGGTGCTGATGGGCGCGGGCGACGGACCGTATCTGGCCTGGGCGATGCTGCTGACCCTCGCGGTGTTCACTCCGGTCGCCCTGCTGGTCCCCTCGCTCGGGGGCGGGCTCACCGCACTGTGGGCAACGATGACCCTCATGATGACCGTGCGCATGCTGACCTTGTGGTTCCGTACCCGCTCGGGCCGCTGGATCGTCACGGGCGCGGCACGCTGACCGTTTCACGTGAAACAAAGCCCATGGGGCCACACCCCGAAGGATGTGGCCCCATGCGCTCAGTGTCCCAGCGAGCGCGGCAATCAGCCGGCGACGACCTCGAGGCTGACCTTGGCGGCAACCTCGGGGTGCAGACGCACGGACGTCTCGTGGGCGCCCAGCGTCTTGATCGGCGCGCCCAGCTCGATGCGGCGCTTGTCGACCTCGGGACCGCCGGCAGCCTTGATCGCGGAAGCGATGTCGGCCGGGGTGACGGAACCGAAGAGGCGACCGGCGTCGCCGGAGCGAACGGCCAGGCGGACCTTGACGCCCTCGAGCTGGGCCTTCACCTGGTTGGCCTGCTCGATGGTCTGGATCTCGTGGATCTTGCGAGCACGGCGGATCTGCTCGACGTCCTTCTCGCCGCCCTTGGTCCAGCGGATCGCGAGCTTCCGCGGCACCAGGTAGTTGCGAGCGTAACCGTCCTTGACGTCGACGACATCGCCCGCGGCACCGAGGCCGGAAACCTCGTGGGTGAGGATGATCTTCATGAGTCGGTCACCCTTCCCTTATCGCGCGGTGGAGGTGTAGGGCAGCAGCGCCATCTCACGGCTGTTCTTGACGGCCGTGGCGACGTCACGCTGGTGCTGCGTGCAGTTGCCGGTCACGCGGCGGGCACGAATCTTGCCGCGGTCGGAAATGAACTTCCGCAGCATGTTCGTGTCCTTGTAGTCCACGTACGTGACCTTGTCCTTGCAGAATGCGCAGACCTTCTTCTTAGGCTTGCGCACAGGCGGCTTCGCCATGATGTTTCTCCTGTGTGATCAAGAAGTGTGGGTACAGCCCACCTAGAAGGGGGGCTCGTCCGAGTAGCCACCGCCGCTGCCGCCGCCGCTGCTGCTGCCGGAGCCGCCGCCCCAGCCGCCGCCACCACCCTGCTGGCCACCGGCGGGAGCGCCGGTCGCCCACGGGTCGTCGGCGGGAGCGCCACCGCCCTGCTGGCCGCCGCCGGAGCCGCCGCCCCAGCCACCGCCACCCTGGCCGCCGCCACCGCCGCCCTGGCCACCGCCGTAGCCGCCCTGGCCACCGCGGCCGGTGGTCTTGGTGACCTTGGCCGTGGCGTTGCGCAGGCTGGCGCCGACTTCCTCGACGTCCAGCTCGTAGACCGTGCGCTTGACGCCCTCACGGTCCTCGTAGGACCGCTGCTTCAGCCGGCCCTGCACAATGACGCGCATGCCTCGCTGAAGCGACTCTGCGACGTTCTCCGCCGCCTGACGCCAGACCGAGCAGGTCAGGAACAGGCTCTCGCCGTCCTTCCACTCGTTCGTCTGACGGTCGAAGGTGCGGGGCGTCGACGCGACACGGAACTTCGCGACGGCCGCACCGGACGGGGTGAAGCGCAGCTCGGGGTCATCGACAAGATTGCCGACGACCGTGATGACGGTCTCGCCTGCCATGGGGGAACCTCTCGGCGGGTTTGCTGCTGGCTGCTTGTGCTGCTACTCGGATCCCGGAAACCAGCTGGGCGGAAGGGCTCAGTGGGTCTCGGGACGGAGGACCTTGGTCCGGAGGACCGACTCGTTCAGGTTCATCTGGCGGTCGAGCTCCTTGACGACCGCAGGCTCGGCCTGCAGGTCGATGACCGAGTAGATGCCCTCGGGCTTCTTCTTGATCTCGTACGAGAGACGACGACGGCCCCAGGTGTCGACCTTCTCGACCTTTCCGCCGCCGTCACGGACGACAGAAAGGAAGTTCTCGATCAGCGGGGAGACAGCACGCTCCTCGAGATCGGGGTCGAGGATGACCATCACCTCGTAGTGACGCATGTGGAACCCACCTCCTTTGGACTCAGCGGCCACGGTCGTTCCGTGGCAGGAGGGTCGTGATGCGTTGCGCAACGATGCCTGTCAGTAGAACAGCCGCCACTGACAATCGAGGCCGAGGCGGCTCCCGGACCGGCGAGGGCGGGCCGTGGCCCTGCCCTGCTCCTGTCCGACTCTGTCCGGACAGACACCGGTGCAGACGCTACAGAGTACCCGCACAGCGGCTTCCGGTTGAAATCCGGCCGTGGGGACCGTCAATCTGTACACATCGGGTGTGTACGGCGCTACGATCCGCCGCCTTTCGCAGGAGGTGCCCCATGGCACAGGCATTGCGACCCAACAACGCCGGAGGCCTTTTCGCCACGGACGGCAAGTCCCATCCGCTCCAGGACGCCCTGCTCGCGGTGACCCTGGTGCTGGGCATCACGTCCTTCATCACGGCGATGTTCCACCATCTGCACCTGCTCAGCTCCTGGACCGGTCTGGTGGGGATCCTCACCGGCGCGTACGGCCAGTGGGTCTCGGTGACGACGCGCGAGCGCTTCGGCCTGGTCCTGGGCCTCGGCGCCTCGGCGGTCGGGTTCTTCCTGGGCATGGCACACGGCGGCCTCTTCGGCGGACTCGTCGACTGACGCCGGGCACCAACCCTCCTGAACATCGTCGAACGTCCCGGCCTGCGACGGGCCGGGGCGAAGGTCCCGTGCGCCCAACCAGGGCGCCCCCGAGGCGCAGTAGGCTTCGCGCGAGAGCCGGAGCCCCTGAACCCATGGGGACACACCAGCCCGAGGAGCGCCCCGAATGAGCCTGACCCTGAGGACCATCAGCCGAGAGCAGCATCTGGCCTACATCCAGAGCCTGCCGTCGGCGAGTCACATGCAGGTCCCGGCCTGGGCTGATGTCAAGGCGGAATGGCGCTCGGAGAACCTCGGCTGGTTCGACGACCGGACCGGCGAGCTGGTCGGCGCGGGTCTTGTCCTCTACCGGCAGCTGCCCAAGATCAAGCGCTATCTCGCCTATCTGCCCGAGGGCCCGGTCATCAACTGGTTCGCGCCGAATCTTCAGGAGTGGATCGAGCCCATGCTCGCGCACCTGAAGCAACAGGGTGCCTTCTCCGTGAAGATGGGCCCGCCGGTGATCATCCGGCGCTGGGAGGCATCGACCATCAAGAGAGGCATCCAGGACCAGGACGTGAAGCGTCTGCGGGACCTGGAGGCCGACTTCATCGAGCCCCGCGCCTTCGAGGTCGCCGACAAACTGCGCCGCATGGGCTGGCAGCAGGGCGAGGACGGCGGCGCCGGCTTCGGTGACGTCCAGCCCCGCTACGTCTACCAGGTGCCGCTGGCCAACCGCTCCCTGGAAGAGGTCCACAAGAACTTCAACCAGCTGTGGCGCCGCAACATCAAGAAGGCCGAGAAGGCCGACGTCGAGGTCGTCCAGGGCGGCTACGACGACCTGCCCGAGTGGCAGCGGCTGTACGAGATCACGGCGGTCCGCGACCACTTCCGGCCCCGCCCGCTGTCGTACTTCCAGCGCATGTGGACGGCCCTCAACACCGAGGACCCCAACCGCATGCGGCTGTACTTCGCCCGGCACAACGGCGTGAACCTGTCCGCCGCCACGATGCTGATCGTCGGCGGGCACGTCTGGTACTCCTACGGTGCCTCCGACAACATCGGCCGTGAGGTCCGGCCCTCGAACGCGATGCAGTGGCGGATGCTGCGCGACGCCTACGCGCTCGGCGCCACCGTCTACGACCTGCGCGGCATCTCCGACTCGCTCGACGAAACCGATCACCTCTTCGGGCTGATCCAGTTCAAGGTGGGTACAGGTGGCCAGGCGGCCGAGTACCTCGGCGAGTGGGACTTCCCGCTGAACAAGCTGCTCCACAAGGCGCTCGACATCTATATGTCGCGCCGCTGACCGGCTCTTCGTCACGGACTTCGTCTGCGTAGCCCCGACGGCTTCGTTGGCTCCCATACCTTTGATACACCGCAGCCACGAGAAAGGTTCCAGGTCCGGCCATGGCGCTCACGCTCTACGTCGACACCGCGCGCTGGCGGGCGCATCACAAGCACGTGCAGGAGCAGTTCCCGGGGTTGGTCCCGGTCTGCAAGGGCAACGGCTACGGCTTCGGCCACGAGCGCCTGGCCGAGGAGGCCACCCGGCTGGGTTCGGACGTCCTCGCCGTCGGCACGACCTACGAGGCCGCCCGGATCAAGGACTGGTTCGGCGGGGACCTGCTGGTGCTGACGCCGTACCGGCGCGGTGAGGAGCCGGTGCCGCTGCCCGACCGGGTCATCCGCTCGGTGTCGTCGGTCGACGGCGTGTACGGCCTGGTCGGTGCCCGTGTGGTCATCGAGGTGATGTCCTCGATGAAGCGGCACGGCATCAGCGAGCAAGACCTGCCCCAGCTGCATTCCGCGATAGAGAACGTCCGGCTGGAGGGCTTCGCCATCCATCTGCCGCTGGACCGCACGGACGGCTCGGACGCCGTCGAGGAGGTCATCGGCTGGATGGACCGCCTGCGGGCATCCCGCCTCCCGCTGCACACGATGTTCGTGAGCCACCTCAAGGCCGACGAACTCGCCAGGTTGCAGCAGCAGTTCCCGCAGACCCGCTTCCGCGCCCGGATCGGCACCCGGCTGTGGCTGGGCGATCACGAGGCGACCGAGTACCGGGGCGCGGTCCTGGACGTCGCACGCGTCGCCAAGGGTGACCGGTTCGGCTACCGGCAGCAGAAAGCCGCCTCCGACGGCTACCTGGTGGTCGTGGCGGGCGGTACGTCGCACGGAGTGGGCCTGGAAGCCCCCAAGGCCCTGCACGGGGTCATGCCGCGCGCCAAGGGCGTCGCCCGGGCCGGCCTCGCCACGGTCAACCGGAACCTCTCGCCGTTCGTCTGGGGCGGCAAGCAGCGCTGGTTCGCCGAGCCGCCGCACATGCAGGTGTCGATCCTGTTCGTACCCTCGGACGCACCGGAGCCGAAGGTCGGCGAGGAGTTGGTGGCCCACCTCCGGCACACCACCACGCAGTTCGACCGGCTCGTCGACCGCTGACAGCGAGAAGGCCGGGCACAGAGATCCGTGCCCGGCCTTTTCCGTGCCCTGGGAGGGCGGCACCTGGCGAGCGGTTCGCTCAGAGCGAACCGTCGGTGGCTCCCGTCCGGCCCCATTCGACCCCGGGTCCTTCGAGATGGGCCGCGTGCCGTGCCGGACGGTTGGCGGGGCCGAGCACGAAGACGTCTGCGGCTCCGTCGAGGACGCCGCCTGAAGGGTCGTCGTCACCGGACCGGCGCACCGGATCCCGCTCGGGCATCAGGATGTCGCGCACGACCATGACACACAGGTACAGCGTCCCCAGCAGGTGCATGCCGATGACCCAGTGGTAGCCGTCGGTGGGCAGACCCTTGTGGGCGTCTCCGCTGGTCGTGTAGGCGAGGTACATCCAGATACCCACGAAGTACGCCACCTCACACGCCTGCCAGACGAGGAAGTCCCGCCACTTCGGCCGGGCGAGGGCTGCCAGCGGCACCAGCCACAGGACGTACTGCGGCGAGTAGACCTTGTTGGTGAGAATGAACGCCGCGACGATCAGGAAGGCCAGCTGGGCGAACCGCGGTCGGCGGGGTGCCATGAGCGCGAGGGCCGCGACGGCCCCGCAGCACAGCAGCATCAGCAGCGTGGCCAGCGTGTTGACCGTGTCGGTGCTCATCGGGTCATCCGAGTTCTGCGCCATGATCAGCCAGAAGGAACCGAAGTCGACGCCCCGTTCCTGACTGAACGTGTAGAACTTCGACCAGCCGTCGAAAGCGAACAGCATCACGGGCCCGTTCACCACCAGCCAGGCAACCGCCGCGCCGGCGAGGGCCGTGCCGTACTGCCGCCATGTGCCCGCGCGCCAGCACAGCACCAGCAGCGGCCCGAGCAGCAGCACGGGATAGAGCTTGGCGGCCGTGGCAAGCCCCAGGAGGACACCGAAGGCGAGGGAACGCCCTCGCGACCACATCAGCATCGCGGCGGACGTCAGGGCGACCGCCAGCAGGTCCCAGTTGATGGTGGCGGTCAACGCGAAGGCCGGTGCCAGCGCGACCAGCAGACCGTCCCAGGGGCGCCGGGCGTGCGTACGGGTCACACAGACGGCGATGACGGCCGCGCATGCCAGGAGCATCCCGGCATTGACCATCCAGTACCACTGCTCCTGGTCCTGGATGCTGCCGCTGCCGGGGGTGAGCCAGGCGGCGACCTCCATGAAGACGCCGGTCAGCACCGGGTACTCGAGGTACTGCATGTCCCCGGGGAGCTTGTCGAAGTACGGCACCAGCCCGTCGGCGAAGCCGCGTCCCTGGTAGAGGTGCGGAATGTCCGAGTAACAGGCATGCGTGTACTGGGAGCTGGCGCCGAAGAACCAGGCGCCGTTGTAACAGGGCGCCTTCTGCACGAGGCCGACGGCGAACATGCCGATCGCCACGAGCGCGATCACCCGCACCGGAGTCCACCAGGACCTCCCGGGCAGGGCACGCCGCCCGAGCGGACCGCCGATCAGCTCACTGCCGGCTGCGGCGACCCGGTCCTCCTCGGTCGGCCGCACCGGCTCCGGCTCGTGGACGCTCGTTTGCGTCGATTCTCCACTGGGCATGCCGCACATCCTGCCGTACGTACCCGGGGATATGCCGAGGGCCGCCGTACCCGGGGGTACGGCGGCCCATGTTTCACGTGAAACGCCTAAGTCAGGCGATAGGCCGACTAACCGGCCGGACCTCCGAAGAGACCGCCTCCGTTGCCGTTGCCTCTGCTGTCCCCGGGCTCACCGGTGTCTGTCGGGTCGGGCGAGGAGGTCACGCCTCCATCCGTGCCGCCACTGTCCGTGCCGCCCGGGCCGGTGCCCCCCGTCTCCTCTTCGTCGTCCTTGCAGCGGAAGTCGAACGGACCGCATGTTTCGGTCTGCGTGGGCTGCGGCGGAGCGCTGGTCTCGGGCTGCGTGGGCGACGGAGGTGCCGAAGGAGTCGCCTCCTCGGTCTGCGTGGCGGTCGGCGTCGGCGACGGTGCACCGATCCCGTCCGCGATCTCGCCGATCTTCTCGGCCTCGGGGAAGCCGGGATCCGACTCACCCTTCAGCGCGGCCTTCATGAACTCGGTCCACACCTCCGTGGGGATGTCACCACCATGGATCGAGTCCTTGCCCGCCGTGCCGTTCATGGAGAGCAGCTTGTGGCTCTTGGGATCCTCGCGGAACATCGTGACCGCGGTCGAGAGCTGTTTCGTGTAGCCGACGAACCAGGCGGACTTGTTCTCGTCGGTCGTACCCGTCTTACCGGCGGCCGTACGTCCCAGCTCGAGCGCGTGCTTGGCGGTGCCGTTCTCGATCACGTTCTCGAGCAAGTCGGTGACGTTGTTCGCCACGTTCTCGGGCATGGCCTGCTTGATCCGCGGCTTCTCGAAGCCGGGCAGCTCCGATCCCTTGTGCTTGACGGAGGTCACCGAGTACGGATCGGCCTGCTTGCCGGATGCCGCGAAGGTCGCGTAGGAGTCGGCCATGCGGATCGCGCTGGGGGTCGAGGTACCGAGCGCGAACGAGGCGTTCAGCCCGGCGAAGCTGTCCTTGAGGATGCCGGACCTCTCGGCGACGTCCGCCACGTTCTTCATCCCCACGTCCATGCCCAGCTGCACGAACGGGGTGTTGACGGACTGTTCCATCGCCTTGCGCAGGGTGATGTACCCCCACGGGTGGTCGCTCTCGTTCTCCTGGAAGAAGGGCGTGTTGTCCTTCTTGAGGACGAACGAGCCGTCGTTGTTCCTGATCTTCAGACGGTCGTCGCCGTTGTATTTGCTCAGCGGCGAGACACCCTCACCGTCGGTCTCGTAGGTACCGTGCTGCATCGCGGCCGCCATCACGAACGGCTTCCACGTCGAACCGACGGGGATACCCGAGGTGTCCGCGTTGTTGTTGAAGTGGCCGTTCTCGAAGCCGGCACCACCGTAGAGCGCGACGATCGCACCGTCGTTGGGTTTCACGGTCGCCGCACCGAACTGGACGTGCTTGTCCAGTTCGCGCTTCGGATCGATGTTCTTCTTCTCGACCTTCTTGACGGCCTTGGCGAGCGCGTCGACCTTGTCCTTCTCGAAGGTCGTGTAGATCTGGTAGCCGCCCTGGTCGAACTGCGCCTCCGTGATGTCGGAGTTCTTCAGGACGTACCGCTTGGCCGTGTCGACGAGATAGCTGATCTGGCCGGTCATGCCCTTGGTCGCCTTGCGGCCCTGAGGCACGGGGTACTTCTTGGTCGCCTTCTGGTACTCGGCGTCCGTGAGGTGTCCGTCGGTGTGCATCTGCTCGAGGATCCAGCCCCAGCGCTCTTCGGAACGCTCGCGGTTGGCCTTGGGGGTGGCTGAGGCGTCGAGATTCTGGTTACCCGCGGGGTCGAAGTACGTCGGGCCCTTGAGCAGGGCAGCGAGGAAGGCGCACTCGCTCGGCGTGAGCTTGACGGCGTCCTTGCCGTAGTACGTCTGGGCGGCCGCCTGGATGCCATAGGCGCCACGGCCGTAGTACGAGGTGTTCAGGTAGCCCTGGAGGATCTCGTCCTTGGTGAGCTTCGTGCCCACCTTGATCGAGATGAACATCTCCTTGAACTTCCGGGAGACCGTCTGTTCCTGGCTCAGGTAGGTGTTCTTCACGAACTGCTGGGTGATCGTCGAGCCACCCTGCGTGTCACCGCCCCGCGCCATGTTGCCCAGCGCGCGGGCGATACCCATGGGGTCGATGCCCGAGTCGTCGTAGAAGCTCTTGTTCTCGGCCGAGATCACCGCCCGCTGCATGGCCTCGGGGATGCGGTCGATCGTGACGTTCTGCCGGTTCTGGCCGCTACCCGTGGCGACCATCTGCTTCCCGTCGGCCCAGTAGTAGACGTTGTTCTCGGACCGCGCCGCGGCGTTCTCCTCGCTGGGCACGCTCACCATGGCGTACCCGATGCCCGCTACGGCGACCAGGCTGCCGAAGAAGGCGAGGAACAGGCCCGACACGAGTTTCCATGACGGCGTCCAGCGGCGCCAGCCATCCCTGTCGTAGCGCGGATAGTCGATAATCCGCTTCTTGCCGGGAGGGGCCGCACGTCCTCTGCCGCGCCCGGGCGCGGCGGAGCCGGCCCGGCGGGCCCCGCCTCGCTGCGTGGCGCGTCGCGCCTCCGCGCGGCTGCCGTATGCCTGGTCCTCACCCCCCGAGCCACGGGAACCCGACCCATAGGAATCGGACGGAGATCCGGTGGCGCCTCGCGGTGCCGCGCGGCGGCCGGAGGACGAGCCGGACTGGCCGCGTCGGGCCGCGGCACGTCCGCCTCCCTGCGGCTGCGGCGGTTTGCGACGGTGCTCGCTCATCGAACGACTACTCCTCGGGCAGGCGCACCCTTGCGCGCCTGGAAACGGCGGCTGGTTTCCGGTCCCCCCGAAGTACGGATGCGGCGCTTTCCGCATTCACCCGTACCGCACCGGGGACCAAGACGCCCCCCTGCGTCACTCGGTTCCCGGTGGACTGCATGGCGCACAGACTACGCACCGTCAAAACCCGCCGAGCACAGAAGTTCACCTCAAATCAGGCAACTTGCTCGCAATGATTCGGTGATGTGATCCCGTTCACCCTCCCCGCCCTTGTCGCATCCGGAAGGCCGTTCTATCGTCATGATGTATCGAGTCGATACATCAGCTCGACATAAGGACGGCGACGAGCCGTACACGAGGCCGTCACGGGATGACCGCGGCAGAGGGGAGGCGACATGAGCCGGCGTTCCGGAATCCTCGAGTTCGCCGTACTCGGCCTGCTCCGCGAATCTCCGATGCACGGCTATGAACTGCGCAAACGACTCAACACGTCACTGGGTGTGTTCCGTGCGTTCAGCTACGGGACGCTCTACCCCTGCCTCAAGACGCTGGTCGCCAACGGCTGGTTGATCGAGGAACCGGGGCACACCACCGAGGACGCCCTCGCCGCTCCACTCGCGGGGCGCCGCGCCAAGATCGTCTACCGGTTGACGGCGGAGGGTAAGGAGCACTTCGAGCAACTGCTCTCCCAGACGGGACCGGACGCGTACGAGGACGAGACCTTCGCCGCGCGGTTCGCCTTCTTCGGGCAGACATCGCGCGACGTACGGATGCGCGTACTCGAGGGCCGCCGCAGCCGGCTGGAGGAGCGCCTCGAGAAGATGCGCGCCTCCCTGTCGCGGACCCGGGAGCGCCTCGACGACTACACACTTGAGCTCCAGCGCCACGGGATGGAATCCGTGGAGCGCGAAGTGCGCTGGCTGAACGAGCTCATCGAGAGCGAGCGGGCAGGCCGGGACCTGAAGGGTTCCGCCGCCGGGAGACCCGCTCAGCAGGACACCACATCTGGAGCGCCGGGCGGTCTGCCCCGGCCGGGGGACGAACCCCGGCCGGATCCGCCCGACGACACCGCCACGTGAGACCCGCTCAGGGCCTCACTCGTACACACAGGGAGCAACCGGAATGGGTTCGGTTCGCGTAGCCATCGTCGGCGTGGGCAACTGCGCCGCGTCGCTGGTGCAGGGAGTCGAGTACTACAAGGACGCCGACGCGGCAGCCAAGGTGCCGGGCCTGATGCACGTCCAGTTCGGCGAGTACCACGTCAGCGACGTCGAGTTCGTCGCCGCCTTCGACGTGGACGCCAAGAAGGTCGGTCTCGACCTCGCGGACGCCATCGGCGCCTCCGAGAACAACACCATCAAGATCTGCGACGTCCCCCGCACCGGTGTGACGGTCCAGCGCGGCCACACCCTCGATGGTCTCGGCAAGTACTACCGCGAGACCATCGAGGAGTCCGCCGAGGAGCCGGCCGACGTCGTCCAGATCCTCAAGGACAAGCAGGTCGACGTCCTCGTCTGCTACCTGCCGGTCGGCTCCGAGGACGCGGCGAAGTTCTACGCCCAGTGCGCCATCGACGCCAAGGTCGCCTTCGTCAACGCCCTCCCGGTCTTCATCGCCGGCACCAAGGAGTGGGCGGACAAGTTCACCGAGGCGGGCGTCCCGATCGTCGGGGACGACATCAAGTCCCAGGTCGGTGCCACCATCACGCACCGCGTCATGGCGAAGCTGTTCGAGGACCGGGGCGTCATCCTGGACCGCACGATGCAGCTGAACGTCGGCGGCAACATGGACTTCAAGAACATGCTCGAGCGTGACCGTCTCGAGTCAAAGAAGATCTCCAAGACGCAGGCCGTCACCTCGCAGATCCCCGACCGGGACATGGGCGAGAAGAACGTCCACATCGGCCCGTCCGACTACGTGGCCTGGCTGGACGACCGCAAGTGGGCCTACGTCCGCCTCGAGGGCCGCGCCTTCGGTGATGTCCCGCTGAACCTGGAGTACAAGCTCGAGGTCTGGGACTCCCCGAACTCGGCCGGTGTCATCATCGACGCCCTGCGCGCCGCGAAGATCGCCAAGGACCGGGGCATCGGCGGCCCGATCCTCTCGGCGTCCTCGTACTTCATGAAGTCCCCGCCGGTGCAGTACTTCGACGACGAGGCCCGCGAGAACGTCGAGAAGTTCATCAAGGGCGAGTCCGAGCGCTAGGACCTCCCCGCTGTGGGCAGTTGAGGGTCTCCGGGTCGTACGTCCCGGAGACCCTCTTCGTATGTGAGGCTGTGCCCCATGGCCGTCGTCCGTGACCTGCGCGTCCTGCTGCGATTCCAGGGATTCAGGCGCCTGCTCACCGTCCGGCTGCTCTCCCAGGGGGCCGACGGCGTCTTCCAGGTCGCACTCGCCTCCTACGTGGTCTTCTCGCCGGAGCGGCAGACATCGGCTGCCGCGATCGCCGCCGCGATGGCGGTCCTGCTCCTCCCGTACTCCGTGGTGGGTCCCTTCGCCGGTGTTCTGCTGGACCGCTGGCGCCGCCGCCAGGTCTTTCTGTACGGCAATCTGCTGCGCGCCCTGATGGCCACGGCGACAGCACTTCTCATCCTCGGCCGGGTACCCGACTGGATGCTCTTCGTCTCCGCTCTCTGCGTCACCGGCGTCAACCGCTTCGTGCTCGCGGGGCTGTCCGCCGCGCTGCCGCGTGTGGTGGATACCGAGCGGCTGGTCATCGCCAACTCCCTGTCGCCGACCGCCGGAACGCTCGCCGCGACCGCTGGCGGCGGCCTGGCCTTCGTCGTCCGTCTGGTCGTCGCCGACTCCGACACGGCCGTGGTGCTCGTCGGCGCCGTGCTGTACCTGTGCGCGGCCCTGGCATCGCTGCGCATGGCGAAGGAACTGCTCGGACCCGACCGGGCCTTGGTACAACCCCGGCTCACCACGGCGCTCAGCGGCAGCGCCCGCGACCTCAGGGCGGGAGTACGCCACCTCGCGGCACCCCCGCGCAGAGAGGCGGCCTGGGCGCTTGCGGCAATGTCATTGATGCGGTTCTGCTACGGCGCCATGCTCGTCCTGCTGTTGATGCTGTGCCGGTACGCCCTGACCTCGACCACGGACGAGGGACTCGCCCTGCTGGGCCTCGCGTTGGGAGCTTCGGGCGCCGGCTTCTTCGTGGCGGCCGTCATGACGCCCTGGGCCGCCGGACGGCTCGGACCGGGCCGTTGGATCATGGTGTGCGCCGCGTCGGCAACGGTGCTGGTTCCCGCGCTGGGCCTGCCGTTCGCCACCGGTCCGCTTCTCGCGGGGGCCTTCGTCCTGGGGGTGACCACTCAAGGCGCCAAGATCGCCACGGACACCATCGTCCAGTCCGCCGTCGAGGACGGTTTCCGCGGCCGGGTCTTCTCCCTGTACGACGTCCTGTTCAACGTGGCCTTCGTCGGTGCCGCGGCTGTGGCCGCCCTGATGCTGCCACCGGACGGCCGATCGGTCCCGCTGGTGGTAACGGTCGCCGTTATCTACGGGACAGTAGCTGGGGCTATGGCCCGATTTGAGCGCCAGTAAGTGTCACATCAATGCCACATTGCCGTATCCGGCTACGGAGTTGTCAGTGCGGGCCGGTAGTTTACGTGCGTCTTATCAGCGCACCGTTAGCGCCACGCACCTATGTTCCAGGGGGACTCCCACATGACTACTCCGCCGCCCCAGGGCAACCCGTTCGCACAAGGCCAGCAGCAGCCCTACGGCCAACCTCAGGGCCAGGCGCCCCAGGGCGGCTTCCCGCAGCAGGCCGGCCAGCCGGGCTTCCCCCCGCCGGGCGCCCCGGTTCCGCCGCCTGCTCCCGCCAGGCGCTTCAACAAGAAGATGGTGCGCATCGTCGGCTTCATCGTGATCGCGGTACTCGTCGTGGTGGGCAAGTGGTTCTTCGGCCAGACCGATGCGGAAACCGCGTCGGTGGGCAGCTGTATGCACAACGAGGGCACGCAGATCAGCCCGGAGCTCAAGACGGTCGACTGCTCTTCGAGCGACGCCCAGTACAAGGTCGTCGAGAAGTTCGACGACACCAGCGACGACAGCAAGTGCGAGGCCGTCAAGGAGGCAACGATCTCCTACTACCAGACGGGCGACAGCAGCCACAACGTGGTTCTCTGCCTCAAGGAAGTGAAGTAGCGCCTGGCACGGGCCCGAAGGGAACGGTGTTTCACGTGAAACATCACCCTCGGCATGCCAGTGGGGTCATGTTTCACGTGAAACATGACCCCGTTTCACGCTCTCAGCCCTGCCGCGTGGCCCACCACTCCTTGAGTGCCGCCACCGCCGCATCGTGCTTCATCGGACCATTCTCCAGCCGGAGCTCCAGCATGTGCCCGTAGGCCTGGCCGACGGCCGGACCCGGCTTGACGCCGAGGATCTCCATGATCTGGTTGCCGTCGAGGTCCGGGCGGATGGCGTCCAGCTCCTCCTGCTCCTGCAACTGAGCGATCCGCTCCTCCAGGCCGTCGTACGCACGGGAGAGCGCGGCGGCCTTGCGCCGGTTGCGCGTGGTGCAGTCCGAGCGGGTCAGCTTGTGCAGCCGGCCGAGGAGAGGACCGGCGTCGCGGACGTAACGACGGACGGCGGAGTCCGTCCACTCTCCCGTTCCGTAGCCGTGGAAGCGCAGATGCAGCTCGACGAGACGCGAGACGTCCCTCACCAACTCGTTGGAGTACTTCAAAGCCGTCAGGCGCTTCTTCGTCATCTTCGCGCCCACCACTTCGTGGTGATGGAACGAGACACGGCCGTCGTCCTCGAACCTGCGCGTCCGGGGCTTGCCGATGTCGTGCAGCAGTGCCGCCAGCCGAAGGGTCAGGTCGGGGCCCTCTTCCTCCAGGGCCATCGCCTGCTCCAGGACGATCAGCGTGTGCTCGTAGACGTCCTTGTGCCGGTGGTGCTCGTCCCTCTCCAGGTGCAGGGCCGGCAGCTCGGGCAGCACGTACTCGGCGATCCCGGTGTCCACGAGCAGCGACAAACCCTTGCGGGGACGCGAGGACACGATCAACTTGTTCAGTTCGTCCCGCACACGCTCAGCGGAGACGATCTCGATCCGCCCCGCCATCCCCTTCATCGCCGCGACGACCTCGGGTGCCACCTCGAAGTCGAGCTGGGCGGCGAAGCGGGCGGCCCGCATCATCCGCAGCGGGTCGTCCGAGAAGGACTCCTCGGGGGTGCCCGGGGTGCGCAGCACACGCGCCGCAAGGTCACCACGACCGCCATGCGGGTCGATGAACCGCTTCTCCGGGAGCGCGACGGCCATCGCGTTCACGGTGAAATCGCGGCGGACGAGATCCTCCTCGATGGAGTCGCCGTACGACACCTCCGGCTTGCGTGAGGTGCGGTCGTACGCCTCCGACCGGTAGGTGGTCACCTCGATCTGGAAGCTCCGGTCGACACCTTCGACGCGGGCATCCTTCTGTACCCCCACCGTGCCGAAGGCGATCCCCACCTCCCAGACGGCGTCCGCCCAGGGACGCACGATCTTCAGTACGTCCTGTGGACGGGCGTCCGTAGTGAAGTCCAGGTCGTTCCCGAGGCGGCCGAGCAGTGCGTCACGCACCGAGCCGCCGACCAGGGCAAGTGAGAACCCCTCCTCCTGGAAGCGGCGGGCGAGGTCGTCGGCGACAGGGGCAACCCGCAGCAGTTCACTCACGGCGCGGTCCTGCACCTGGCTCAGGGCACGGGTTTCTTCGTTGGCGTTCGGCACAACAGAAGAGGGTACGTGGCCCGAACGACCGGAAGCTCCCCCATTACGTGGGCGCGGACACCCCCGGCGATACACGGACAAGGCCCGCGTCCGTTGATCTTGTGCACCGGTCCGCGGCACTTCCCCTCAGCGCACATCGTTACCATGCGTGGACGCACTTTTCGACGACCACTGACGACGACGAGGGACGGGCGAGCGCGTGGCCGAGGCGGCAGACTTCCAGGGGACACGTCCCTCACCTGCCCGCCGTGGGCTGCGGCGCACCGCAGCCCTGCTCGCCGGAGTGCCTCTGCTGGCCGGACTTCTCCAGCTGCCGGCCGCGTCCCCCGCGGACGCCGCCGCACCGGACGCCTCACAGGCCACCAAAGCGGGTTCCGTCGCCGTCTCGGTCGACACCCTCACGCCCGGAGCCCCCGCCGAGGGTGACACCGTGACCGTGACAGGGACGGTGACCAACAGGGGCAAGCAGACCGTCACCGACGCCCACCTCGGCCTGCGCGTGGGACCGCTGCTGAACACCCGCTCAGGCATCGACACCGTCGCCAAGAACAGCGACGACCTCCAGGGCGTCGTCGGCCCGGAGATCGACGACAAGTACTCGGAGGAGTTCTCCAAGCTCATCCCGGGCGTCTCGCGGCCCTTCACCCTCTCGGTACCGGTGGACGAGCTGAATCTCGGACAGGACGGTGTCTACCAGCTGGCTGTCTCACTCGCCGGGGAGACCTCCACACAGCCCTGGGAGCAGACCCTCGGCGTCCAGCGGACGTTTCTGCCCTGGAAGCCCGAGGAAGGCGACACAAAGACGAAGACGACCTTCATGTGGCCGTTGATCTCCACGGTCCACATGACCGCGCAGACAGGTTCGGACGAGCAGCAGACACCGGTCTTCCACGACGACGACCTGGCCAAGGAGATCTCCCCGGGCGGCAGGCTGGACCGGATAGTGGCGCTGGGCAAGGACCTCGACGTCACCTGGGTGATCGATCCCGACCTGCTGGCATCCGTCGAGGCGATGACCGATCGGTACGAGATCCCCGGCGAGGGTGACGACACCGTCGTCGGCGGCCACCAGACGGTCGCCAAGCGATGGCTGACCGAGGTGCAGAAGGCGGTGGCGGAAAAGGAGGTCGTGGCGCTGCCGTTCGGCGATCCCGACCTGGCCTCGCTCGCCCACAACGGCACGTCCGTCACCGGATCGCTGAGTCACCTCAAGGAGGCCACCGACGTCGCCTCCGACGCCGTGGAGTCGATCCTCTACGTGACACCCACCACGGACTTCGCCTGGCCCGTCGACGGCGCCATCGACCCCTCCGTCGTCCGGGTCGCCACATCCGCCGGAGCCGACAAGGTGATCGCCCGGAGTGACACCTTCGAGGAGACCGGCCTGACGTACACGACCTCCGCGCCCCGCCCCATCGGCGGCGGCACCACGGCCGTCGTCGCGGACGGACGGCTGTCCACGGCGTTCCGGGGGGATATGACCAGGGCCTCGGGGTCGACACTCGCGGTGCAGCGGTTCCTGGCCCAGAGCCTGACCCTCGGCCTGCAGACGGACCGGCAGCGCAGCGTCGTCGTCGCACCACAGCGCACACCGTCCGCGAGCCAGGCCCGGGCGATGGCCGAGGCCATCGAGATCCTCCAGGACAGCACCTGGTCCGAGTCGCAGGACCTCACAGCCGCCGCCGGGTCCAAACCGGACCCCTCCGCCACCACCAAAGTCCCTCCGGCCTCCTCGTACCCGTCCTCCCTGCGCAAGCAGGAACTCCCGAAACCGACGTTCGAGCAGATCGCCAGGACGCAGGCCAAGCTCGACAAGTTCAAGGTGATCCTTTCCAACCAGTCCCGCGTGGTGACCCCGTTCGGACGCGCCCTGAACCGGGGCATGTCCGTGTCCTGGCGGGGCCGGCAGGCCGAAGCGGCGATCTACCGGAGCGGTGTCGAGGCGTATCTGGACGGGCTCATCAGCCAGGTGAGGCTGATCGACAAATCGGAGACGAAACTCTCCGGCCGCAGTGCCACCATCCCCGTGACAGTGCAGAACAACCTGGTACAGGGCGTCGAGCACCTGGTGCTGCGACTCACTTCGACCAACCCGACCCGCCTGGAGATCGGCGGGGCCGCCTACGAGGAGCAGCCCGTCACCGTCTCCGGCGGCCACAGCCAGTCGGTGAAGTTCACCACGTCCGCCAACGCAAACGGCAGGGCAACAGTGATCGCCCAGCTGTACACGCAGGACGGCCAGAAGTACGGCGCCCCCGTCACGTTCGACGTGAAGGTCACCGAGATCACCGCGACGGTGATGCTGGTCATCGGGGGCGGCGTGCTGATGCTCGTCCTCGCCGGCTTCCGGATGTACACCCAGCGCAAGCGGGCCGCGGCCCGCGAGGCCGAGGAGCAGGAGCGGGAAGACCGGGCGGGCGGGGACGTCGACGGCCGGCAGAACCCCGAAACCCCCGAGGCGCGTCTCTCCCAGGAGTCCGCGACGGGCACGGAGGAAGGCGACCCCGAGCAGCCGAGTGACCCGGCACCGGACACCGCACCGGAAAGCGCCGACCCGTCCGGCACGGGTGAGAGAGTGGACCGTTGAGGATGTCGTGGCCGGTGGGCCCGGGACGATGAGGTGGGGTAACCATGAACGCGCCGTACGACGGTGACCGCGGCCATGCCGCGGGCAACTCGGGCCATCCCGAGTCGGACCCCCCCGAGGGTCCGCCGCCCGGGCACGACCAGGTGCCGCAGCCACCCGCGGACCCCTACCTCCAGGACGCCTACCAGCAGGATCCCTACCAGGCGCGGGACATCGCCGCCCAGGACCCGGTCGCGGAGGCGCTCTACGACCGCGCCGCGCACCCGCCACCCCCTCCGGGCGCCTACCCCCCTCAGCAGCCGTTGTACGGGCAGCCGCCCCAGTCGCCGCACGCTCCAGACCCGCGGGTGTGGGCGCGCACGCCGGCACCCGAACCGGACGGTCCGACGCAGTACCTGCCCTACGGCGACGACCCGCGCACGACACAGTTCGTGGGCGTGGACGACCTGGTCGGCCAAGCGGGGGACCAGCGCCACGAACCGGACGCCTTCGCCCATCTCTTCCGTGATCAGCAGCAGGGCGGTGCCTTCCCGGACCAGCAGCAGGGCGGTGGATACCCGCAGCAGCCCAGCGGTGGACACCCCGGACACCCTCCGATGAGCGGCCCACACCACTACGCGTCCGCACCGGTGCCCGGCCCCGCGTCCCCGACGCCCGGCCACTACGCGGGCGCCACACCGCCTCCCGCCGCCGAGACACCGGCCCCGGAACCCGCTGCCGCCCCGGCTCCCAAGAGGGGCGGCCGGGCCGGGGGGCTGCTGAAGTCGAGCGCCGTGATGGCGGCGGGCACGATGGTGTCCCGCCTCACGGGGTTCATCCGATCCGCACTGATCGTCTCAGCCCTGGGCCTCGGACTTCTCGGTGACTCGTTCCAGGTCGCCTACCAGCTGCCGACGATGATCTACATCCTGACCGTCGGGGGCGGTCTCAACTCCGTCTTCGTGCCGCAGCTCGTGCGGGCGATGAAGGACGACGAGGACGGAGGAGAGGCGTACGCCAACCGCCTGCTGACGCTGGTGATGGTCGCCCTGGCCGCCCTCACCGCCCTCGCGTGGCTGGCCGCCCCGCTCTTGGTGCGCGCGCTGTCGAACCCTGTCGCCACCAACCCCGCAGCCAATGACGTCGCTGTCTCCTTCACCCGCTTCTTCCTGCCCTCGATCTTCTTCATGGGCGTCCATGTGGTGATGGGTCAGATCCTCAACGCGCGCGGCCGGTTCGGCGCGATGATGTGGACGCCGGTCCTGAACAACATCGTCATCATCGTCACGCTCGGCACGTTCATTTGGGTCTACGGCACCGCCGCGGACTCGAATATGAAGGTCACGAACATCCCGCCGGAAGGCCTGCGCCTGCTCGGCGTCGGCGTACTGCTCGGACTCGTCGTCCAGGCCCTGGCGATGATTCCGTACCTCCGCGAGACCGGCTTCCGTCTCCGCCTGCGCTTCGACTGGAAGGGGCACGGGCTCGGCAAAGCGGCCATGCTCGCCAAGTGGACCATTCTGTTCGTTCTCGCCAACCAGGCGGGAGCCCTGGTCGTGACCCAGTTGTCCACGGCCGCAGGTCTGGACTCCCGTGTCGAGGGCACCGGTTTCGCCGCCTACGCCAACGCCCAGCTGATCTGGGGCCTGCCCCAGGCCATCATCACCGTCTCCCTGATGGCCGCTCTCCTGCCCCGTATCTCGCGGTCGGCGGCAGACGACGACGCCGGTGCCGTCCGCGACGACATCTCCCAGGGCCTGCGCACCACGGCCGTCGCCATCGTGCCGGTCGCCTTCGGCTTCGTCTCGCTCGGCATCCCGATGTGCACGCTGATGTTCGGCTCCTCGGGTACCGGTGCCGCCACCAACATGGGGTACATGCTGATGGCGTTCGGCCTCGGTCTGATTCCCTACTCCGTGCAGTACGTCGTCCTGCGCGCCTTCTACGCGTACGAGGACACCCGAACCCCCTTCTACAACACGGTCATCGTCGCCGCGGGCAACGCGATCGCCTCGGGCATCTGCTTCCTCGTGCTCCCGGCCCGCTGGGCCGTGGTCGGCATGTCCGCCTCCTACGGCCTGGCCTACGTGATCGGTGTCGGCGTCGCCTGGAGCCGGCTGCGCAAGCGGCTGGGCGGTGACCTGGACGGCGGCCGGGTGCTGCGGACCTACGCCCGGCTCTGCATCGCCTCCGTGCCGGCCGCCCTGCTCAGCGGCGCGGCCTGTTACGGGATCAGTCACGCACTGGGCCAGGGGGTCATGGGCTCATTCGCCGCACTGCTGGGCGGAGGGGCAGTCCTGCTGGGGGTCTTCTACGTGGCGGCCCGGCGGATGCGTATCGAGGAGGTCAACTCGCTGGTCGGTATGGTGCGCGGACGCCTGGGACGCTGAGTCTGGGGGTAGGCGCACAACCATCAGCATCCCCTGTGTGTCGTGCATAGCGGCGGACTGTGGGCACAATTGGTTTCGGCGTCGGACGACGCGCGACGGACGCCGGCCGACGCGCAATGAATGGGGAGGCAGGGAACGACGGTGGCAGAACGGAGCACAGCTGCCGTCGACGTGGCAGACAACAGCGGCGAGCAGCCGCTGACCGCACAGGCGGACCAGTCCACGGCCGACGGGGTGGCCAAGAACCGGGAGCGGGACACGGACAACGACGAGGCACAGGAGAGCACCGGGGCCGACGGCTCCGGGAAAACCTCGCCGCCCGAACTGCACAGCGGCCACAAGCTCGCCAGACGCTACCGCCTGGAGGAGTGCGTCACCCGTCTGGACGGATTCAGTAGTTGGCGTGCCGTGGACGAGATGCTCCGCCGCGCCGTCGGTGTGCACATCCTGCCCGCCGATCACTCACGTGCCCGGTCGGTGTTGGCCGCGGCACGCTCCTCCGCCCTGCTGGGCGACCCACGCTTCGTCCAGGTGTTGGACGCCGTCGAGGAGAACGACGTCGTCTATGTCGTTCACGAGTGGCTTCCCGACGCCACCGAGCTGACCACGCTCCTGGCGGCGGGGCCGCTGGAGGTGTACGACGCCTACCAAATGGTCAGTCAGATCTCCGCCGCCATGGCCGCCGCGCACCGCGAGGGCCTCGCCCATCTGCGTCTGAACCCCAACGCGGTGCTGCGCACCTCGACCGGCCAGTGGCGCATCCGCGGCCTCGCCGTGAACGCGGCACTGCGCGGCGTCAGCTCCGACACCCCGCAGCGCACCGACACCGAGTCCATCGGTGCCCTGCTCTACGCGGCGCTCACCCAGCGCTGGCCGTACGAGAACGACGCCTACGGCATGTCCGGCCTGCCCAAGGACATCGGGCTGATCCCGCCAGACCAGGTGCGGGCCGGTGTCCACCGCGGCCTGTCCGAGGTGGCCATGCGCGCACTCGCCAACGACGGCGCCACCGCCTCGCGTCACGAGTCACCGTGCACCACGCCCGAGGAGTTGGTGAAGGCGATCGGCGAGATGCCCCGCATCCGCCCGCCGGAGCCCGCGTTCACCACCCCTCCCGACTACCAGCGCACCACGTACCAGCAGGGCACCTACGGTCGGCCGGCGCCGCGTCCCGGCGCCGCCCAGCCGACCCCGGGTCCGCCTCCCCCGCTGCAGAGCCGCACGGGCAAGGCTCTGAAGTGGGCCGTCTCGGCACTGCTGATCGCCGCGCTGGGGCTGGGCAGTTGGCAGCTCGCGGACGCCCTGATGGAACAGGGCGGCAAGGCGGACGACACCAACAAGACCCAGACCACGGACGGGGACGACAAGAACAACAACAGGCCCGAGCCGGCGAAGCCGCTCAGCATCCAGGGCGCCCAGGAATACGTCGCGAAGGGCGAGGCCCAGGCGCCGGGTGATGTGGCGAAGACCTACGACGGTGACAGCTCGACCTACTGGCGCACCAACAGCTTCGTCGACGGGCCGGACATGAATCCCGCCTTCAAGCCCGGGGTGGGCATCGTCTATGACCTCGGTTCCGAGCAGACGGTCAAGTCGTCGTCGATAGGACTGCGCTACACGGGCGACCGCACGACCGTCACGTTGTACGCGACGGACTCGCTGAGCTCGTCGACGCCGATCGGCTCCATGCAGAAGCTGGGGACGGTGACGACAAACGGGAACCGGGCCACGGTCAAGGCCGACAAGTCGGTGAAGGCCCGGTACGTGTTGGTCTGGATCACCGCCATGCCGTACGCGTCGGGGGATACCTACAGCAGCGCCGGCTACAAGCAGAGCATCACCGACCTGAAGTTCACCGGCTGACGTCTCGACGAAGGGGGAGGGTCGGATGGCCGACGGCACCGCGTATCGCGACGCGAACGACCAGGACCTCCTCTCCCGCCATGTGGAGGGCGACCACGACGCCTTCGGCGAGCTCGTGCGCCGGCATCGGGACCGGCTCTGGGCCGTGGCCCTGCGCACGCTGGGCGACCGCGAGGAGGCCGCTGACGCCGTCCAGGACGCCCTTGTCTCCGCCTACCGGTCCGCCCACACCTTCCGCGGCCAGTCCGCCGTCACGACATGGCTGCACCGGATCACGGTGAACGCATGTCTGGACCGTGCGCGCAAGGCGGCCTCCCGGAAGACCGCACCGGTCGACGATGCGGAGCGCTTGGAGCAGTTGCTGGAGCCGCACGAGTCCGCCTCGGCGCCCGCGGAGCGCAACGATCTGCACCGCCAGCTCATCGAAGCCATGGGCACGCTTCCGCCCGATCAGCGGGCCGCGCTCGTCCTCGTGGACATGCAGGGCTACCCGGTCGCCGAGGCCGCCCGCATCCTTGGTGTGCCCACCGGCACCGTGAAGAGCCGGTGCGCTCGCGGCAGAGCCAGACTCCTGCCCCTGCTCTCTCATCTACGGCCGGACGGCAGTGGTGAGAGGAAGACGCGGAGTGAGGCACGGAACCGGACCCAGGGGACGTCCGTCCCACCCGCAGCGGGTCCGCGACGACCGGACCCATCGGACGCAGGAACGAATGACCCGGCTACAGCGAAGGGCGGAGGTGGGCGAGCGTGACGTCAGCAAAGAACATGGCGGAGCACCCGGACGTCGCGGAGATCTCCGACCTCGCCGAGGGCCTCCTCCCCTCGGCGAGAACCGCTGATGTTCGCCGGCATCTGGACGCGTGCGCTCTCTGCACGGACGTCCACGCTTCGCTCGCGGAGATCCGGGATCTGCTCGGTACGCTACCGGGGCCGCCCCATATGCCCGCGGAGGTGGCGGGCCGTATCGACGCGGCACTCGCCGCGGAGGCCCTGCTGCACGCCACGGCGCCCGATCCCGAGACCCTCGAGGAACCCCCTGTCACCGTTCCCACAGCGTCGGACGACGGCCCACCGCATGTTTCACGTGAAACATCGGCGCCTGCCCACCGGCCGACCGGGCGCCCCCGCCCTTCCACGACGGGCCCCGGACGCAAGGGGCGCCTGCAGGGCGGACGCCGACGGGTCGCCGTCCTGGGGACCGTCTTCACCGTCGCCGCTCTTGGTCTCGGTTCCGTGGTGCTGTCCTCCTTGAACAGCGGTACGAAGCCCAACGAGGGGCATCGGACGACCGCAGCGGACACCTTCTCCGAAGGGAATCTGGAGAAGCAGGTCACCGACCTCCTCGCACAGGGCCAAGGGCAGGGCAAGGGTTCCAGCTCCCCGCACACCTTCGGACTCGAATCGGAGTCCGGCGGCGCCGTGAACCCGAAGGTCCTCAAAGAGCCCACGGTGCCGGAGTGCGTCCGCGACGGCATCGGGCGCAATGACACCGCACTCGCCACCGAGCAGGGCACATACAAGGGGCAGAAAGCACTGCTCGTCGTGCTTCCCGACATGTCGGACGACACCCGTGTCACCGCGTACCTCGTCGAGGCGACGTGCGTGGACAACCCGTCGTCGGCCGGGGCCGCAGAGGTACTGCTGAAGCATTCGTACACGCGCTGACGATCCGCCCTTGGTTTCCGCCCTTCGTGGCATCCCCTACGGTGTGCCTTTCTGCCGTCGGAGGGCCGTATCGGCGTGCGCGGGCCCACTGGGAATGCACGCCCCTTAGGATCCGTTGGGTGGGGTGAGAGTCCCGACAGAAGCTCCCCCGGTTGAACGAAGCAGACCAGAGACGAGGAATCCCGCCGTGAGCGACGTCCGTAACGTGATCATCATCGGCTCGGGGCCCGCCGGCTACACGGCGGCGCTCTACACTGCCCGTGCGTCGCTGAAGCCCTTGGTGTTCGAGGGCGCTGTCACCGCCGGCGGTGCGCTGATGAACACCACCGAGGTCGAGAACTTCCCCGGCTTCCAGGACGGCGTCATGGGCCCCGAGCTCATGGACAACATGCGCGCCCAGGCAGAGCGCTTCGGTGCCGAGCTTGTCCCGGACGACGTGGTCTCCGTCGACCTGGCCGGTGCGATCAAAACCGTCACCGACACTGCCGGCACCGTCCACAAGGCGAAGGCCGTCATCGTTACCACCGGCTCGCAGCACCGCAAGCTCGGTCTGCCGAACGAGGACGCCCTCTCCGGCCGCGGTGTCTCCTGGTGCGCCACGTGTGACGGTTTCTTCTTCAAGGACCAGGACATCGCCGTGATCGGTGGTGGCGACACCGCGATGGAGGAGGCCACCTTCCTCTCGCGCTTCGCCAAGTCCGTGACGATCGTCCACCGTCGTGACACGCTGCGTGCCTCTAAGGCGATGCAGGAGCGAGCGTTCGCCGACCCGAAGATTTCGTTCGTCTGGGACAGCGAGGTCGCGGAGGTCCAGGGGGACCAGAAGCTCTCGGGTCTGAAGCTGCGCAACGTCAAGACGGGCGAGCTCTCCGACCTGTCGGTGACGGGTCTGTTCATCGCGATCGGCCACGACCCGCGCACCGAGCTCTTCAAGGGCCAGCTGGAGCTGGACGAGGAGGGCTACCTGAAGGTCGACGCACCCTCGACTCGAACCAACGTCACCGGTGTCTTCGCCGCCGGCGACGTGGTCGACCACACCTACCGCCAGGCGATCACCGCGGCCGGCACGGGCTGCTCCGCCGCTCTCGACTCCGAGCGCTTCCTCGCGGCTCTCGCGGACGGGGAGAAGCCGGAGCCCGAGAAGACCGCTGTCTGACCTCCACCCGCCCCACGCATCAACCAGTTAAGGAGCCCGCTGTGGCCGGCACCCTGAAGAACGTGACCGACGATACTTTCGAGCAGGACGTCCTCAAGAGCGACAAGCCTGTTCTGGTGGACTTCTGGGCCGCATGGTGCGGCCCGTGCCGTCAGATCGCTCCGTCTCTGGAGGCGATCGCCTCCGAGTACGGGGACAAGATCGAGGTCGTCAAGCTGAACATCGACGAGAACCCGGGTACGGCCGCCAAATACGGCGTCATGTCCATCCCGACCCTGAACGTCTACCAGGGTGGCGAGGTCGCCAAGACCATCGTCGGTGCGAAGCCGAAGGCCGCGATCGTTCGCGACCTCGAGGACTTCATCGCCGAGTAGCGGCGGAGCACCGCACCGACGGTACATGTTTCACGTGAAACACGAATGGGCCGGCCCAGACGGGTCGGCCCATTCGTACGAAGTCCATCAGGGGACGCAGGTCGGCATCAGAGGGGACGCAGCGCCGGCTCCTTCTGCACGGCTCCGAGCAGCCGGTCCAGCGCCATCTCCACGTCTTCCTTCCAGGAGAGTGTCGTCCTCAGTTCCAGCCTCAGCCGGGGGTACCTGGGGTGAGGGCGGACGGTCTTGAATCCCACGGCCAACAGATGGTCGGCGGGCAGGACACAGGCAGGCTCCTTCCAGCGGGCGTCACCGAAGGCCTCGACCGCCTTGAAGCCCCGACGGAGCAGATCCTTCGCCACCGTCTGCACCATTACCCGGCCCAGCCCTTGCCCCTGGTGCCCGGGCAGGATGAACGCGGTCATCAGCTGCACCGCGTCGGGTGACACAGGGCTTGTGGGAAAAGCCGTGGAACGAGGCACATAGGCGGGTGGAGCATAGAGAACGAAGCCCACAGGGACATCGTCGACGTAGACGACTCTGCCGCAGGATCCCCAGTCCAGAAGAACCGCAGAGATCCACGACTCCTTCTCGAGTGCGGACGTGCCCGCCTTTACCGCTGCCTCGCCGCTGACGGGGTCCCGCTCCCAGAAGACACACGAGCGGCAGCGCTGGGGGAGATCCTGAAGGTTGTCCAGCGTAAGCGGTACGAGCCGACGGCCCATGAAGGCTGTTCCTCGCTTCCTTCGCCCGCTGCCGCGCGGGCGGCTGCCAGAGCACTCCGTTCCCTGAGCAGACTGCCGATGAATCCACTGACGGCGCCCACCCCCAGCCCTGCGCTCACCAGTCCGGTGCGGCGCGTCATTCGCATGGCTCCTGCCTTGCTCTGAGCGGTACAGCCGGGTGGACGCACCCTGTCCGATCGCATCGTATCCATGAAGATTTTCCATCGATACCGCCGAAAGGCAAAGGGCGGACCGTGTTCCGGACCCGCCGGAACACGGTCCGCCCCAGCGCTGCTCGGCCGGCTGGGACCAGACGACGGCTCAGGAATCGGTCTCCGCGGAGTCGTCGTCAACCAGACTCTTCTGCAGCACGGGTCCCTCACCCGGAGCCAGGCTGCCGAGGATGCGCTCCAGGTCCTCCATGGAGGCGAACTCGACGGTGATCTTGCCCTTCTTCTGTCCCAGGTCGACCTTCACCCGGGTCTCGAATCGATCCGAGAGACGTGTCGCCAGATCCGTCAGTGCCGGCGACACGAGAGCACCGGCGCGAGGCCCCTTGGAACGCTGGGCCCTCTGGGGCCGTGATCCCATCAGGGTCACGATCTCCTCGACGGCCCGCACGGAGAGGCCCTCGGCCACGATCCGGTGGGCCAGCCGGTCCTGCTCCTCGGAGTCCTCGACGGACAGCAGTGCGCGTGCGTGCCCGGCGGACAGCACGCCAGCGGCAACCCGGCGCTGAACGGTCGGTGACAGCTTCAGCAGACGCAGTGTATTGGACACCTGCGGACGAGACCGGCCGATGCGGTCCGCCAGCTGATCGTGCGTGCAGTTGAAGTCCTTCAGCAGCTGGTCGTAGGCGGCAGCCTCCTCCAGCGGATTCAGCTGAGCACGGTGCAGGTTCTCCAGCAGCGCGTCCAGGAGCAGCTTCTCGTCGTCCGTGGCCCGCACAATCGCCGGGATCGCCTCGAGGCCCGCCTCATGGCAGGCCCGCCAGCGGCGTTCGCCCATGATGAGCTCATACCGATCCGGCCCGACCTGACGTACGACGACCGGCTGGAGGAGACCGACCTCTTTGATAGAGGTGATCAGCTCGGACAAGGCATCCTCGTCGAAGACCTCACGCGGCTGTCGGGGGTTTGGCGTGATGGCGTCAAGAGGGATCTCGGCGAAGTGAGCACCCATGGGCGACGCGGGCACGGCCGCAGCGCCCCTCACCGAGGGCTCTTCCGTTTCACGTGAAACAGGCGACAGTGTGGCCACCTTCGCCGCGGCCACCCCACGCTCGTTCGGCACCGGAACTGCGGCCGGAGACGTGGAAGCGGTACCCCCCACCGTGGCCGACGACACCGTCTTCTCTGTCGGGGCAGCAGGGATCAGTGCACCGAGACCACGGCCCAGCCCCCTCCGTCGATCACTCACTGAACGCCCTCCACCATGCTCGGATCATTCTGCTGCGCGCCAAGGTGCGCCTGCGACGCGTCATAGCTGACGCCGACACCTCTCAGCGCGATCTCTCGTGCCGCCTCGAAGTAGGAGAGAGCACCGCTCGATCCAGGATCGTAGGTCAGTACTGTCTGCCCGTAGCTCGGCGCCTCCGAGATTCGTACGGAACGAGGGATGCTCGTCCGCAGGACCTCGTCGCCGAAGTGGGTGCGTACCTCGTCCGCGACCTGCGACGCAAGCCGCGTTCGGCCGTCGTACATGGTGAGCAGGATCGTCGATACGTGCAAGGCCGGGTTGAGGTGTCCCCGCACCAGGTCGACGTTGCGGAGCAGCTGGCCCAGTCCTTCCAGCGCGTAGTACTCGCACTGAATCGGAATCAGCACCTCCTGGCCGGCCACGAGTGCGTTGACCGTGAGCAGGCCGAGCGAGGGCGGGCAGTCGATGAGGATGTAGTCCAGCGGCTGCTCGTAGGCCTGGATGGCCCGCTCCAGCCGGCTCTCCCGCGCCACCAGTGATACCAGTTCGATCTCCGCACCGGCGAGATCGATGGTGGCGGGAGCGCAGAAGAGGCCCTCGACGTCGGGGACCGGCTGGACCACCTCCGCAAGCGGTTTGCTCTCCACCAGTACGTCGTAGATGGAAGGGACTTCGGCATGGTGGTCGATACCCAGGGCTGTGGACGCGTTGCCCTGGGGGTCGAGGTCGATCACCAACACACGGGCACCGTGCAGGGCAAGCGACGCCGCAAGGTTGACAGTGGTCGTCGTCTTACCGACGCCGCCCTTCTGGTTGGCGACCACGATGACGCGTGTCTGCTCGGGCCGCGGCAGGCCCTCACCGGCACGCCCCAGAGCCTCCACCGCCAGTTGGGCAGCACGACCGATGGGAGTGTCGTCCATCGGAGGCGGTGTTTCACGTGAAACATCCGCCCCCATCGATTCGGTACGGGGACCGGGGACCGGGTCGGTCATCGGTCCCGCGATGTTGGCGTCGGACCGCAAGGATTCACTCTCCTCGACTTCAGGCTCGCAATGAACAGAGCCTCCCATGCCTTCGGGGTCACGAACCAGTGAGGCCTGGCGTTCTGTGGAGAAATCCACCTCTGTGGACAACTCCGTGCCCCTTGAGTGGGGCGGTGTCTCGTCAGGAACGGAACCCTTCCCGAGCGAACCGAGGGGTTTCCGGTCACGGGGTTCGGCCGCAGCGCGGCCCCGACCGATGATGCCGTGCAGCAGTGAGCGACGTTTCACGTGAAACACGATGCACAGCAGCGGAGGCCGGATTGCCGCGACACTCCGGCGTGGACAGGTTCGGCAGCTTGTGTGGAGTACATCCGGCCCTCAGTCGGCAGGCCACGTACCCATCGGACCACGCACTTCAGGAGGAGCGGAACCGCTCGCTATCCGCGCCGTCGCCGGACCCGTCCCGTACGGGCCGCCTTCGCACGCTTGGCCGCGAACCGCACCCCGCCGGGGCTCTCCCCCACCTCGACCTTCACCACGGTGGACATCGGATCCACGACACCCTCGCCCACATGCACGATCGACGTCGCCACGGCACCGAGCTTGCTCAACGCCGTGGAGGCGCTCTTCAGCTCCTCCACGGCGGCGTCACCCTTGAGCGCGAGCATCTCCCCGTACGGCCGCAGCAGAGGGATGCCCCAGGTGGCGAGGCGGTCGAGCGGAGCCACTGCGCGGGCGGTCACCACATGCACCGCGGGCAGCTTCCCCATGACCTCCTCGGCCCGGCCGCGCACCACCGTGACATGGTCAAGGCCGAGCAGTTCCACGACCTCGGTGAGGAAGTTGGTGCGCCGAAGCAGCGGCTCCAGCAAGGTGATCTTGAGATCCTCCCGGACCAGCGCCAGGGGAATGCCCGGCAGACCGGCTCCCGAGCCGACATCGCACACCGTCACACCCTCGGGCACGACTTCCGAGAGCACCGCACAGTTCAGCAGATGCCTCTCCCACAGGCGGGGCACCTCCCGAGGACCGATCAGACCTCGCTGCACGCCCGCCTCGGTGAGCAGCTCCGCGTACCGGACCGCGTCCGCGAAGCGATCACCGAACACCTCGCGTGCCTGCTCGGGCGCAGGGGGAAGCTCCGCTGCCTCCGTCACTGGTGGACCGTCCTTCCGTACCGTGCCGACACGGGAGCCGACACCAGAACCACAACTATCAGGCTGACAAGATTCGGCCCCGCCTGCGCAACAGACGGGGCCGGGGGTACGTGAAGCCGATCAGGCGGGAAGCACGACGACGAAGCGCTGCGGCTCCTCGCCCTCGGACTCGCTACGCAGGCCGGCTGCCTTGACCGCGTCGTGAACGACCTTGCGCTCGAACGGCGTCATCGGGTCGAGGTTCACGGGCTTGCCGCTGTTCTTGGCTTCGGCGGCGGCCTTCGCACCGATCTCGGACAGCTCGGTGCGCTTCCTGGCCCGGAAGCCGTCGATGTCGAGCATGAGGCGGCTGCGGTCACCGGTTTCCCGGTGCACGGCCAGACGCGTGAGCTCCTGGAGCGCCTCCAGCACCTCACCGTCACGGCCCACCAGCTTCTGCAGATCACGGCCGCCCGTGTCGCTGATGATCGAGACAGAGGCGCGGTCGGCCTCGACGTCCATGTCGATGTCGCCGTCGAGGTCGGCGATGTCGAGCAGACCCTCCAGGTAGTCCGCCGCGATCTCGCCCTCCTGCTCCAGGCGGGTCAGGGTGTCTGCGCCCTCAGCAGCGGCGGCGGTGGTGCCTTCCGTCACGGGATGGACTCCTTCTTACTTCTTGGACGAGGACTTGGGCCGCTGCGGACCCTTGCGCTGTCCGGACTGGGCCTTGCTGCGGGTGCTGCCGGCGGGCTTGGCGTTGCCCTTCTTGGCAGCGGAAGCGGGCTTGGTGTCCTCGGGCTCGTCGGACTTGGCCAGCGAGGTGGGCTCATCCCCCGCCTTGGTCGCACCGGACTGGCGCTGGGACTTGCTCTGCCGCTTGGGCTGCTGCCGCTTGGGTGCGGCTCCGGCGGTCGTGCCGTCCTCCGCCTGGGCCGCGGCCGTGCTCTCGCCCTTGATCACCATGCCGTCGGTCTGGGGGGCGAGGCCCGCCTTGTTCAGCCCGTTGATGAACTTGCGCTCGTACTCGTTGCGGTCCCGGCCCTTGGCGACAATGGCCTTGACGATGGCGCGCTCACGACGGTTGCGGGTCCTGCCGTGCCGGGTGAGGTGCTTGGAGAGGCGCTCCAGGTAGGCGGCCTGTGCCTTGGAACCCGGCGTGGGGTTGTTGTGGATGACGTACATCTGCTGGCCCATGGTCCACACGTTGGTGGTCAGCCAGTAGACGAGGACACCGACCGGGAAGTTGATACCGAAGACCGCGAAGATGACGGGGAAGACGTACATCAGCATCTTCTGCTGCTGCATGAAGGGCGTCTTCACCGTGGTGTCGACGTTCTTCGTCATCAGCTGGCGCTGCGTGTAGAACTGCGACAGCGACATCAGAACGATCATGATCGCCGTGACGACGCGGACATTGGTCAGCGAGGAGTTCAGAGCCTCGATTTTGTCCGAGCTGTCCGTGAACTTCGCCGCGAGCGGGGCACCGAAGATGTGGGCCTTCTGCGCGCTCTCCAGCAGACGCTCGTTGATCACACCGACGGTGTCGTTCGACGCGATGCTGTTGAGCACGTGGTACAGGGCGAAGAAGAACGGCGACTGCGCCAGGATGGGAAGGCACGAGGAGAGCGGGTTGGTACCCGTCTCCTTGTACAGCTTCATCATCTCTTCGGACTGACGCTGCTTGTCGTTCTTGTAGCGCTCCTGGATCTTCTTCATCTCCGGCTGGAGCGTCTGCATCGCGCGCGTCGCCTTGATCTGCTTCACGAAGAGCGGGATCAGGCAGATACGGATCAGAATCACCAGGGACACGATGGACAGGCCCCAGGCCCACCCGGTGTCAGGGCCGAAGACGGCGCCGTACACGCTGTGGAACTGGACGATGACCCAGGAGACAGGCGTTGTGATGAAGCTGAAGAGGCTGGCAATCGTGTCCACTAATCATGCTCCTTGGGCATGGGACGAGGTCACTGCGGCCGGGCTCGAAGGACTCGTCGGACTTGGAGGAGACGTCTGTCCTTCGGGGGCCGGTTCGGCGGCGGAGGTCCCGCCCTTGCGTGCACGCCAGGCGTTACGCAGCATTTCGTGCCACCGAGGACGCTTGCGCGGCGGGACATGGTCCACACCGCCCAGCGACCACGGATTGCACCGCAGGATGCGCCAGGCCGTGAGTGCTGTGCCCTTGAAGGCACCGTGCCGGTCGATGGCCGTGTAGCCGTAGTGGGAACACGACGGGTAGTACTTGCACACCGGCCCCAGCAGTGGACTGATCGTCCACTGGTAGATCTTGATCAGCGCCAGCAGTGGGTACTTCATCGCGCGCCCCCTCCCAGCAGCCGCCGCAGGGCGGCATCCAGGTCTCGGGCCAGTTGTGCATGGTCGGCGCCGCCCGCACCGGGCAGCGCTCGTACGACTACCAGGCTACCGGGGGGCAGCTGGTCGACTCGCTCGCGCATCAGATGGCGAAGCCTGCGCTTCACCTTGTTGCGCACCACCGCGCCCCCCACGGCCTTGCTCACGACGAAACCCGCACGCGACGGGGGAGCGCTCTCCCCAGGCGCATGCGGGTCCGTGGCACCGCTACGAAAGTGGACGACGAGATGCTGACGCCCGGCCCGGCGCCCTCGTCGTACCGCGGTCGCGAAGTCCTCGCGCCGCCTCAGCCGGTTCTCGGTGGGCAGCACGACGCGACCTGACCGGAATCAGGCGGACAGACGGGCGCGACCCTTGCTGCGGCGGGTCGCGAGAATCGCGCGGCCGGCACGGGTGCGCATACGCAACCGGAAGCCGTGGGTCTTGGCGCGGCGACGGTTGTTCGGCTGGAAGGTGCGCTTGCTCACTCGGGGGCTCCAGAAGAAATCGATGTTTGCGGGGTGCCGTCCTGGCTGTCACCGTGCGCCCACGAGTAGCTCGCGTTACGCCCGAGTGCACCGCTGACCGATCATCTTGCGCGATCTGTGCCCATCGGAGGCAGGCGGCAGCAGCCATCGACAACTCGACCTGGTCACGGTACGCGCGGCTGCGCCATTCGGTCAAACCAGCGGTCACCGGGAGACACTTGTCCACAGCCTGGGGACAACAACTTGAACCATACCGGTCGCGCTGACTACCGTGACTGGACTCCGCTTCGTTCCCTTGACCCTCCACCACCCGATTTACATCCCAACCCGTCCTCCGCATCACACGATCGAGGGACCTGTGAGAGAGCGTGCCCTGTGGCTGACGTACCTGCCGATCTTGCCGCAGTGTGGCCACGCGTACTGGAACACCTGCTCGGCGAGGGCCGCGGACAAGGGGTCGAGGGCAAGGACGAGCACTGGATCCGGCGCTGCCAACCGCTGGCGCTGGTCGCCGACACCGCACTGCTCGCCGTACCGAACGAGTTCGCCAAGGGTGTACTCGAGGGCCGCCTCGCGCCCGTAGTCAGCGAGAGCCTGAGCCGCGAGTGCGGCCGTCCGATCCGGATCGCGATCACGGTCGACGACACCGTCGGCGAGGCCCCGGCCCCGCCGGCACCCCGGCAGCAGTCGCGCTACGAGGAGCCGGAACTCCCCACCGTCCGCCAGGACCGCCCAGACCGCCCAGACCGTCCCGACCGCCCGGATCACCGCGAGCGGCCGGACCGGCAGGAGCGCGAGCCGTACGAGGGATACAACGGTTACGGCGGCCGCCGCCGCACCAATCCGCAGCCGGGCCAGTCCGGCGACCAGCTCCCCACGGCCCGCCCCGCCTACCCGTCGGAGTACCAGCGGCCCGAGCCCGGCTCCTGGCCGCGGCCGCCGCAGGAGGACTACGGCTGGCAGCAGCAACGCCTCGGCTTCCCGGAGCGGGACCCGTACGCCTCGCCGTCGCAGGACGCCTACGGCTCGCAGGACTCGTACGGCACCCAGGACGCCTACGGCTCGCAGGACGGATACGGCGGCTCACCCTCGCAGGACTACCGCCCGCAGCCGATGGAGCGGCCCTCGTCCTACGAACAGCAGCGCGGCGACTACGACCAGCGCGACGCCCGGCGCCGCGAGCTGCCCGAGCCGCCCCCCGGCTCGGGGCACGTCCACCGCGGCGGCCCCGTGGGTCCGAACCTGCCCACCACGGGGGCACCCGGCCCGCTGGCCGCGCAGCCGGCACCGGCGACCGGCCCCGGTGAGCCCACCGCGCGGCTCAACCCGAAGTACCTGTTCGACACGTTCGTCATCGGCGCGTCCAACCGCTTCGCACACGCGGCCGCGGTCGCGGTCGCCGAGGCGCCGGCGAAGGCGTACAACCCCCTCTTCATCTACGGGGAGTCCGGGCTCGGCAAGACGCACCTGCTGCACGCGATCGGGCACTACGCGCGGAGCCTCTACCCGGGCACGCGCGTGCGGTACGTGAGCTCGGAGGAGTTCACCAACGAGTTCATCAACTCCATCCGCGACGGGAAGGGCGACAGCTTCCGCAAGCGCTACCGCGAGATGGACATCCTGCTCGTCGACGACATCCAGTTCCTGGCGGACAAGGAGTCGACGCAGGAGGAGTTCTTCCACACGTTCAACACGCTCCACAACGCCAACAAACAGATCGTGCTCTCCAGCGACCGGCCGCCCAAGCAACTGGTGACGCTGGAGGACCGGCTGCGGAACCGCTTCGAGTGGGGTCTGATCACCGACGTCCAGCCGCCCGAGCTGGAGACGCGCATCGCGATCCTGCGCAAGAAGGCAGTACAGGAGCAGCTCAACGCCCCGCCGGAGGTGCTGGAGTTCATCGCCTCCCGGATCTCACGGAACATCCGGGAGCTGGAGGGCGCGCTGATCCGGGTGACCGCGTTCGCCTCGCTCAACCGGCAGCCGGTGGATCTGGGACTGACGGAGATCGTCCTGAAGGACCTGATGCCCGGGGGCGACGACTCGGCTCCGGAGATCACCTCGACGGCCATCATGGGCGCGACCGCCGACTACTTCGGCCTCACGGTGGAGGACCTGTGCGGTACCTCACGCGGACGCGCGCTGGTGACCGCCCGGCAGATCGCCATGTACTTGTGCCGGGAGCTGACGGACCTGTCGCTGCCGAAGATCGGCGCGCTGTTCGGCGGCCGTGACCACACGACGGTGATGCACGCCGACCGGAAGATCCGCAATCTGATGGCCGAGCGACGCTCGATCTACAACCAGGTCACCGAGCTCACCAACCGCATCAAGGCCGGCTGAGGGCCTCACAACCGACCAGGGCGCCTCCGGAGGGATCGGGAGGCGCCCTTCTTCGTGCGTCGGGCGTCTCGCTCTGTTCGATTTAAGGGCCGGGTTACGGCCGTCCTCCACAGATGTGGTGACTTTTTTACGTCCACATGCTGGGGACCGGAAAGTTGTCCCAGCCTTGTCCACAGACCGACCTGTTGCAGCACTGTTCTCCCAGCTCAGCTGCCTGTGGATTCGTGGACAAGTGATCTCCACAGGCTGTGGACGAAGCGATGATCCACAGCCTGTGCACTGAGTTGTCCACGGACAACCCACAGGCTGAGGCCGGTTGTCCCCAGCGATTGCCCGCTTCTCCACATGACTGTCCACTGTTCGGCAACACGACGCGCTCTCTCACCGGGGGGAGTGAAAGGCGTCACATCATGCTGCCGCAGGAGGCTGTGGGTAAGAGCCGCAAACCTGGGGACGAACCTGGGGAGAACTCGCCCCTTCCTGTGCACGGTGTGTGCAGAACTTTCTGTTCTCCACAGATACGCCCGGTTGTCCACCGGCTCCGCCCACAGGCCCCGTGGACAAAATTGCTGCGCTGAGCTGCGAAAACGGGGTTATCCACGGTATCCACAGGCCCTACTACTACTCCCGACTAGAGAGAGTGAGGAATCCGGTTCGAAGAGGGTCCTGTGCACAACTCGCTGTCTCGGCCCCGGCTGCCACTCGTCACGACTTGACCCCGAGGGGCACCTACTGTCAGTGCGGTGCGTCAGACTGTTCACGGTGTCCTTCCCCACCCAGGGGCCGACGACACCGAGTCAGACGACGAAGCCAGGCAGGGCGAGAAGCGCCGGCAACAGCAGGAGGCGGCAACAGTGAAGATCCGGGTGGAACGCGACGTACTCGCGGAGGCAGTGGCCTGGGCGGCACGCAGCCTCCCGGCCCGTCCGCCGGCCCCTGTCCTCGCCGGCCTGCTGCTGAAGGCCGAGGACGGCAAGCTGAGCCTGTCCAGCTTCGACTACGAGGTCTCCGCGCGGGTGTCGGTGGAGGCGGAGGTCGAGGAGGAGGGCACGGTCCTGGTGTCCGGTCGGCTGCTGGCCGACATCTCCCGGGCCCTGCCCAACCGGCCCGTGGAGATTTCCACGGACGGTGTGCGGGCGACGGTGGTGTGCGGCTCCTCACGGTTCACCCTCCACACACTGCCTGTGGAGGAGTACCCGGCCCTGCCGCAGATGCCGAACGCGACGGGTACGGTCCCCGGGGAGGTCTTCGCCTCCGCCGTGCAGCAGGTCGCCATCGCGGCGGGCCGTGACGACACGCTGCCCGTCCTCACGGGTGTGCGCATCGAGATCGAGGGCGACACCGTCACCCTGGCCTCCACCGACCGCTACCGCTTCGCGGTCCGCGAGTTCCTGTGGAAGCCGGAGAACCCGGAGGTCTCCGCGGTCGCCCTGGTGCCCGCCAAGACGCTTCAGGACACCGCCAAGGCGCTGACCAGTGGTGATCAGGTCATCCTGGCGCTGTCCGGCTCGGGCGCGGGCGAGGGCCTGATCGGCTTCGAGGGCGCCGGCCGCCGCACCACCACGCGGCTGCTGGAGGGCGACCTCCCGAAGTACCGCACGCTGTTCCCGACGGAGTTCAACAGCATTGCCGTGATCGAGACCGCCCCCTTCGTGGAGGCCGTCAAGCGCGTGGCCCTGGTCGCCGAGAGGAACACCCCGGTGCGACTGAGCTTCGAGCAGGGCGTGCTCATCCTGGAGGCCGGTTCCAGCGACGACGCACAGGCTGTGGAAAGGGTCGACGCCCAGCTGGAGGGCGACGACATCTCGATCGCCTTCAACCCGACGTTCCTGCTGGACGGCCTGAGCGCCATCGATTCCCCGGTGGCCCAGCTGTCGTTCACCACGTCCACCAAGCCCGCGCTGCTCAGCGGCCGTCCGGCGGTGGACGCGGAGGCGGATGAGGCCTACAAGTACCTGATCATGCCGGTGCGGCTCAGCGGCTGAGCACCTTCGCGCCGAACGCCGCAGGTGAGGGCGTACGTGTGAGCGCGTATGCCCACAGATGTGCGCGAGCGTCCGGGTTTAGGCTCGGACGCCGGTACGTAAGTGCCGTCACGCCACGTCGCATACCTAAGGATCACAACTGATGGAGCTCGGTCTCGTCGGCCTCGGCAAGATGGGCGGCAACATGCGCGAGCGGATCCGCCGCGCAGGCCACACCGTCCACGGATACGACCGCAACCCGGACGTCGCCGATGTCCACAGCCTGCAGGAGCTTGTGGGCAAGCTCAGCGGCCCGCGTGCGGTGTGGGTGATGGTCCCGGCCGGCGAGCCGACCCAGTCCACCATCGACGAACTCGCCGGACTGCTCGAGCCGGGTGACGTCGTCGTGGACGGCGGCAACTCCCGCTGGACGGACGACGAGAGGCACGCCGAGGAGCTGGCGGCCAAGGGCATCGGCTTCGTCGACTGCGGCGTCTCGGGCGGCGTCTGGGGCCTCGAGAACGGCTACGCGCTGATGTACGGCGGCGCCCCGGAGAACGTCGCCAAGGTGCAGCCGATATTCGACGCCCTCAAGCCGGAGGGCGATTTCGGCTCGGTGCACGCGGGCAAGGTGGGCGCCGGGCACTTCGCCAAGATGGTCCACAACGGCATCGAGTACGCCATGATGCAGGCCTACGCCGAGGGCTGGGAGGTCCTCGAGAAGGTCGACTCGGTGACCGACGTCCGGGAGGTGTTCCGCTCTTGGCAGGAGGGTACGGTCATCCGGTCCTGGCTGCTGGACCTCGCGGTCGACGCCCTCGACGAGGACGAGCACCTGGACGGGCTCCGGGGTTATGCACAGGACTCCGGTGAGGGACGCTGGACTGTGGAGGCCGCGATCGACCACGCGGTTCCGCTGCCGGCGATCACGGCCTCGCTGTTCGCGAGGTTCGCCTCCCGCCAGGAGGACTCGCCACAGATGAAGATGATCGCGGCGCTGCGGAACCAGTTCGGCGGCCACGCGGTCGAGAAGAAGTAATCCACAGGGGCACTTAGCCATCCACAGGACCGTTCGGCGGTCCACTACGCCGGGGGAGGTCGGCGAAACGACCATGCACGTCACGCATCTGTCGCTGGCCGACTTCCGCTCCTATCCCCGGGTCGAGGTCCCGCTCGACCCGGGGGTGACGGCCTTCGTCGGCCCCAACGGGCAGGGCAAGACGAATCTCGTCGAGGCGGTCGGCTACCTCGCCACCCTCGGCAGCCACCGGGTCTCCTCCGATGCCCCGCTGGTCCGCATGGGCGCCGACCGGGCGATCATCCGGGCCCAGGTCCGCCAGGGCGAGCGGCAGCAGCTGGTCGAGCTGGAGCTGAACCCGGGCCGCGCCAACCGTGCCCGTGTCAACCGGTCCTCGCAGGTCAGGCCGCGGGATGTGCTGGGCATCGTACGTACTGTGCTGTTCGCACCGGAGGACCTGTCCCTGGTCAAGGGCGATCCCGGTGAGCGGCGCCATTTCCTCGACGAACTGATCACCGCGCGTTCCCCGCGCATGGCAGGTGTCCGCGCCGACTACGACCGGGTGCTCAAGCAGCGCAACACCCTGCTGAAGTCGGCCGCGCTGGCCCGCCGGCACGGTGGGCGCACGCTGGACCTGTCCACGCTCGACGTCTGGGACCAGCACCTCGCACGTGGGGGCGCCGAGCTCCTGGCGCAGCGGCTGGACCTGATCGGCGTGCTTCAGCCGCTGGCCGACAAGGCGTACGAGCAGCTCGCGCCCGGGGGCGGACCGGTCACCCTGGAATACAAGCCGTCCGCGCCCGGCGAGGCACACTCGCGCGAGGACCTGTTCGAGCAGCTGATGGCCGCGCTCGCTGACACCCGTAAGCAGGAGATCGAGCGTGGCGTCACGCTGGTCGGCCCGCACCGCGACGACCTGCTCCTCAAGCTGGGCCGGCTGCCCGCCAAGGGCTACGCCTCGCACGGCGAGTCCTGGTCCTACGCGCTGGCGCTGCGACTGGCCTCGTACGACCTGCTGCGCGCCGAGGGCAATGAGCCGGTGCTGGTGCTCGACGACGTCTTCGCCGAGCTGGACACGCGCCGCCGTGAGCGGCTTGCCGAGCTGGTCGCGCCCGGTGAGCAGGTGCTCGTGACCGCGGCCGTCGACGACGATGTGCCTCTTGTGCTGGCCGGTACGCGGTTCGTCGTGGCCGAGGGAACGGTGGAGCGCGCATGAGCGAGCAGGACCCGCCCGGAAGCGGTGCCGGGAAGGCTCCCGAGCCCTCGGGTGTGGATCTCGCGCGCGTGGCGTTGCGGGCGGCCAGGGAGGCGGCGCGCGCGCGTGGGGACGCGGCGCAGCAGAAGAAGCAGGCGCGGCGCGGTGGCCTGCGCTCCGGTGCGGGCGCCGACCGGCGCGACCCGATGGCGCTCGGCGCGGCGATCAACCGGCTGCTCACGGAGCGCGGTTGGGAGACCCCGGCCGCGGTGGGCGGGGTGATGGGGCGCTGGCCGGAGATCGTCGGTGAGGACGTGGCCAAGCACTGCGAGCCGGAGCGGTACGACGAGGACGAGCGGGTGCTGGTGGTGCGCTGCGACTCCACGGCCTGGGCGACGAATCTGCGGCTGCTCGCGCCGACTCTGGTCGCGCGGCTGAACGAGGACCTGGGCCACGGCACGGTGCGGCTGATCAAGGTCGTCGGCCCCGTCGGCCCCGCCCGTCGCTTCGGGCCGCTGCGTGCTCCCGGGAGCACCGGTCCCGGGGACACGTACGGGTGATCCGGCGGCCATGTCCGCCCTCTGAAGTGCACGTGACTGACATCACACCAGGACTTCCGGGTGGGGTGTTCGGGCCGTCGGTGGCAGCTTCGGGGTACGGCCGCGCAGGGCTGCGAATCGCTACCTGACTCCTAAGTAGCAAAGGGTTGACGGCCGGAAGCGCTGAGTGCCCTCGTAGGGCTCTTGGAGCCCCCATCCGCATATCGGGAGTCGGGAGAGACCGGTTGAGGGCGGCACATGCGGACTCAGGTGCCCGCAAAGCCCCATCGATGTCAGCGCTACCGGTAGACTGGAAGGCAATCCCGCCCCGATCGTGGGGACCGCCCGGGAAAAGCTGAGCAACGCTGATCAAGGCTTACCAACGCAACATGCCGCAGCCGCTCCGGCAACCTGCCGACGAGCCCGGCTCGTGCTGTGCCAGAAAGGGCGCTTCGTGGCCGATTCCGGCAACCCCAACGAGAACATCCCGTCCACCGACACCGGCGTCAGCGACGCGGCGAGCACCTCGACCGGCGAGGGAACCGCGTCGTACGACGCCAGCGCCATCACCGTCCTCGAGGGCCTGGACGCGGTCCGTAAGCGACCCGGTATGTACATCGGGTCGACCGGCGAGCGGGGACTGCACCACCTGGTGCAGGAGGTCGTCGACAACTCGGTCGACGAGGCGCTGGCCGGCCATGCGGACACCATCGACGTCATGATCCTGGCCGACGGCGGCGTCCGCGTGGTGGACAACGGCCGCGGAATCCCGGTGGGCATCGTCCCCTCCGAGGGCAAGCCCGCGGTCGAGGTCGTACTGACCGTGCTGCACGCGGGCGGCAAGTTCGGCGGCGGCGGCTACGCGGTCTCCGGCGGTCTGCACGGCGTGGGCGTCTCCGTGGTCAACGCGCTGTCGACGCGGGTCGCCGTCGAGATCAGGACCGACGGTTACCGCTGGACGCAGGACTACAAGCTGGGTGTCCCCACCGCGCCCCTGGTCAAGCACGAGGCCACCGAGGAGACCGGTACGTCGGTCACCTTCTGGGCCGACGGCGACATCTTCGAGACCACCGACTACTCCTTCGAGACCCTCTCGCGGCGTTTCCAGGAGATGGCGTTCCTCAACAAGGGCCTCAGGATCAACCTCACCGACGAGCGCGAGTCGGCGAAGGCCACCGCCGGTGCGGACGAGGCGGGCGAGGACGAGAAGCACGAGGTCAAGGCCGTCTCGTACCACTACGAGGGCGGCATCGTCGACTTCGTGAAGTACCTCAACTCCCGCAAGGGAGACGTGGTGCACCCCACCGTCATCGACCTCGAGGCCGAGGACAAGGACAGGAATCTGTCCCTCGAGGTCGCGATGCAGTGGAACGGCGGCTACACCGAGGGCGTGTACTCCTTCGCCAACATCATCCACACCCACGAGGGTGGTACGCACGAAGAGGGCTTCCGCGCGGCGCTCACCTCGCTCATCAACAAGTACGCGCGGGACAAGAGGCTGCTGCGCGAAAAGGACGACAACCTCACGGGTGACGACATCCGCGAGGGTCTGACCGCGATCATCTCGGTCAAGCTGGGCGAGCCCCAGTTCGAGGGCCAGACCAAGACCAAGCTGGGCAACACCGAGGTGAAGACCTTCGTCCAGAAGGTCGTCTACGAGCACCTCAACGACTGGCTGGACCGCAACCCCAACGAGGCCGCGGACATCATCCGCAAGGGCATCGCGGCGGCCACCGCGCGCGTGGCGGCGCGCAAGGCCCGCGATCTCACCCGGCGCAAGGGCCTGCTGGAGTCGGCGTCCCTGCCGGGCAAGCTGTCCGACTGCCAGTCGAACGACCCCATCAAGTGCGAGATCTTCATCGTCGAGGGTGACTCCGCCGGCGGCTCGGCCAAGTCCGGCCGGAACCCGCAGTACCAGGCGATCCTCCCGATCCGCGGCAAGATCCTCAACGTCGAGAAGGCGCGCATCGACCGCATCCTGCAGAACCAGGAGATCCAGGCGATGATCTCCGCGTTCGGCACCGGTGTTCACGAGGACTTCGATATCGAGAAGCTCCGTTATCACAAGATCATCCTCATGGCGGACGCCGACGTCGACGGACAGCACATCAACACCCTGCTGCTGACGTTCCTGTTCCGCTTCATGCGGCCGCTGGTCGAGGCCGGGCACGTGTTCCTCTCCCGTCCCCCGCTCTACAAGATCAAGTGGGGCAAGGACGACTTCGAGTACGCGTACTCCGACCGCGAACGCGACGCGCTGATCGAGATGGGCCGCAACGCCGGCAAGCGTATCCGTGAGGACTCCGTCCAGCGCTTCAAGGGCCTCGGGGAGATGAACGCCGAGGAGCTGCGCATCACCACGATGGACCAGGAGCACCGCGTCCTCGGCCAGGTCACCCTGGACGACGCGGCCCAGGCCGACGACCTGTTCTCGGTCCTGATGGGCGAGGACGTCGAAGCACGCCGCGCGTTCATCCAGCGCAACGCCAAGGACGTCCGCTTCCTCGACATCTGAGTCGGTCTCAGCTGACCGCACCAGGAAGGACCTTCACCAGCAATGACCGACGAGAACACTCCCGTCACGCCTCTCGAGGACGCGGACGCGACCGTCATGCGCGTCGAGCCCGTCGGGCTCGAGACGGAGATGCAGCGCTCGTACCTCGACTACGCGATGTCCGTCATCGTCTCGCGTGCGCTGCCCGACGTCCGTGACGGCCTCAAGCCCGTCCACCGCCGCGTGCTGTACGCCATGTACGACGGCGGCTACCGCCCGGAGCGCGGCTTCTACAAGTGCGCCCGCGTGGTCGGCGACGTCATGGGCAACTACCACCCGCACGGTGACTCCTCGATCTACGACGCGCTGGTCCGGCTCGCGCAGCCGTGGTCGATGCGGATGCCGCTGGTGGACTCCAACGGCAACTTCGGCTCCCCGGGCAACGACCCGGCGGCGGCGATGCGCTACACCGAGTGCAAGATGGCGCCGCTGTCGATGGAGATGGTCCGTGACATCGACGAGGAGACCGTCGACTTCACGGACAACTACGACGGCCGCTCCCAGGAGCCGACCGTCCTGCCGGCCCGTTTCCCGAACCTGCTGATCAACGGCTCGGCCGGCATCGCGGTCGGTATGGCGACCAACATCCCGCCGCACAACCTGCGCGAGGTCGCGGCCGGTGCCCAGTGGTACCTGGAGAACCCCGAGGCCTCCCACGAGGAGCTCCTGGACGCGCTGATCGAGCGCATCAAGGGCCCCGACTTCCCCACCGGCGCCCTCGTCGTCGGCCGTAAGGGCATCGAGGAGGCGTACCGCACGGGCCGCGGTTCCATCACCATGCGCGCGGTGGTCGAGGTCGAGGAGATCCAGAACCGCCAGTGCCTGGTGGTCACGGAGCTGCCGTACCAGACCAACCCGGACAACCTCGCGCAGAAGATCGCCGACCTGGTGAAGGACGGCAAGATCGGCGGCATCGCCGACGTACGTGACGAGACCTCCTCGCGCACGGGGCAGCGTCTGGTCATCGTGCTGAAGCGGGACGCGGTCGCCAAGGTCGTTCTGAACAACCTCTACAAGCACACCGACCTGCAGACCAACTTCGGCGCCAACATGCTGGCCCTGGTCGACGGTGTGCCGCGCACGCTGTCCCTGGACGCGTTCATCCGGCACTGGGTGACGCACCAGATCGAGGTCATCGTCCGCCGTACGCGCTTCCGGCTGCGCAAGGCCGAGGAGCGGGCGCACATCCTGCGCGGTCTGCTGAAGGCCCTGGACGCCATCGACGAGGTCATCGCGCTGATCCGGCGCAGTGACACCGTGGAGATCGCGCGTGGGGGCCTGAGGGACCTCCTGGACATCGACGAGATCCAGGCCAACGCCATTCTCGAGATGCAGTTGCGCCGGCTGGCCGCCCTGGAGCGTCAGAAGATCGTCCAGGAGCACGACGAACTCCAGGCGAAGATCAGCGAGTACAACGAGATCCTCTCCTCTCCGGTCCGTCAGCGCGGCATCGTCAGCCAGGAGCTGGCGGCGATCGTCGAGAAGTTCGGCGACGACCGCAAGACGAAGCTGATCCCGTACGAGGGTGACATGTCCATCGAGGACCTGATCGCCGAGGAGGACATTGTCGTCACGGTCACGCGCGGGGGCTACATCAAGCGCACCAAGACCGACGACTACCGGGCACAGAAGCGCGGCGGCAAGGGCGTACGCGGCACGAAGCTCAAGGAAGACGACATCGTCAACCACTTCTTCGTGTCGACCACCCACCACTGGCTGCTGTTCTTCACCAACAAGGGCCGTGTCTACCGGGTGAAGGGCTACGAACTGCCCGACGCCGGGCGGGACGCGCGCGGGCAGCACGTGGCGAACCTGCTGGCCTTCCAGCCGGACGAGACGATCGCCCAGATCCGCGCGATCCGCGACTACGAGGCGGTGCCTTACCTGGTTCTGGCCACCAAGGCGGGCCTGGTGAAGAAGTCGCCGCTGAAGGATTACGACTCGCCGCGTTCGGGCGGTGTGATCGCGATCAACCTGCGCGAGCAGGAGGACGGTTCCGACGACGAACTGATCGGCGCCGAGCTCGTCTCGTCGGATGACGATCTGCTGTTGATCAGCAAGAAGGCACAGTCGATCAGGTTCACGGCGACGGACGACACGCTGCGTCCCATGGGCCGTGCGACCTCGGGTGTCAAGGGCATGAGTTTCCGTGGGGAAGACGAGCTGCTCTCGATGAATGTTGTTCGACCCGGTACGTTCGTGTTCACTGCCACAGACGGCGGGTACGCGAAGCGGACCGCTGTCGACGAGTACCGCGTACAGGGGCGCGGCGGTCTGGGCATCAAGGCCGCCAAGATCGTCGAGGACCGCGGCACCCTCGTCGGCGCGCTGGTGGTCGAGGAGACCGACGAAATCCTCGCCATCACGCTGTCGGGCGGTGTGATTCGTACGCGAGTCAACGAGATCAGGGAGACCGGCCGTGACACCATGGGCGTCCAACTGATCAATCTGGGCAAGCGCGATGCCGTGGTCGGCATCGCCCGTAACGCCGAGGCGGGACGCGAGGCGGAGGAAGTCGACGGCGACGTGGCCGTGGACGAGACCGCCGACGGGGACGCGGCCACCGGCACGGACGAGGGTGAGGCGCCCTCGGCCGAGTAGCACGAGGAGTGAGTCAGCGTGAGCGGAGCCACGGGCGCCGGGCCGGCCGGTACCAGTACGGGAACGGACGGCGGTGGCCGTGGCTCCGCCGCGCGGGCGACAGATCCGCACACGACCAATCTCAAAGCGATCAAGTCGCCCGTCATGGACGCCTCCTCGTCCGACAGGCAGGGATCCCAGGGGGGAACCGTGACGGACACCCGAGGCCGGCAGCAGCCCGCGCCGGACCAGGGCGCAGCCGCTCAGACTGCCTCACCGCTGCCGGGGGAACGGCAGCCGCAACAGCAGACGGGCCCGTACCACCCCCCGCAGGCGTATGCGGCGCAGGGCGGTACGGCAGCCGCCCAGACCGGTGCGGTGCGACGCCCGCGCACGGGGGCGCGCACCACACCGCGCGTGCGCAAGGCGCGCCTGCGGGTGGCCAAGGCCGACCCCTGGTCGGTGATGAAGGTCAGCTTCCTGCTCTCCATCGCCCTCGGCATCTGCACGATCGTCGCGTCCGCGGTGCTCTGGATGGTCATGGACGCCATGGGCGTGTTCTCGACGGTCGGCGGCACGATCGCGGAGGCGACCGGCTCCAACGAGTCGAACGGCTTCGACCTCCAGTCGTTCCTGTCGCTGCCCAACGTCCTGATGTTCACGACGATCATCGCGGTCATCGACGTCGTTCTGGCGACGGCTCTCGCGACGCTCGGCGCGTTCATCTACAACCTCTCCGCCGGTTTCGTCGGCGGCGTCGAGGTGACGCTGGCCGAGGACGAGTGAGTTGCTCACCGCGCTTGCGTCGGCTCCCCTGACAGCCCCCTGACAACCGATTTTGGGACTGCCCCGGTCGTGCGCTAATCTTCAGGAGTCAGCGCGCGGTACACACCGCAGAGCGCGGCGGGGCTATAGCTCAGTTGGTTAGAGCGCATCCCTGATAAGGATGAGGCCACAGGTTCAAATCCTGTTAGCCCCACCAGCGAGAAGACCCCCGAGCCATGAGGCCGGGGGTCTTTTGACACCAAACGGCTGACGCCAACGGCGGCGGTCAGTCGATGAGCGGTTCTTCCACAAGCGCGGTGAGCACGGCGACCGCTTCCGCCGTGGAAGCAGCACACGGTGCACAACGCCGGAACGCGTCGTGTCCGGCGTGTTCGGGTGCGGTCATGGAGCTCGTATCCAGGAGCCCCGTGTGCGATGAAGCCGTCCACACAACGAAGAGGACCCCCGTCGGATGTCGACGGGAGTCTTCTGGTGCGGTGTGCTGTCGCCGGCCGGGAATCGTCGTCGTGCCGTGGTGCTGTACGCAAGTTCGCCAGGACTTCGGGAAGCAGCGACGGCACGAGGAGGCCTCGGCAGGGGGATCGCCTCGGCGCTCAGCGCTGGAGCGGGATGCGGCCGGTGACGGGTTCCGGACGGGAGGACGTCGTGTCGTCGGAGCAGTCCGGGGAGTCGGACTCCGTGTCGGAGAGGGGACGGTGCCGACAGCTGGGGGACTTGCCGTGGGCCTCGGCATGGATGCGCTGTTTCATCGTGGGGGGCAGGGCCCTGTTCAGTGACCAGGACCCGAGGGGGGTCGCCGGTTCCGCCGTCCTGGCCGTGCTGCCGCTGTTGCGCGTCTTCTCGGTCTGCGGTACCGCCGCGGAGGCGGTCGTGGTGATGAGTCCGAGCGCCGTGCACAGCGCGAGGAAGGCGGTGACGATGGCGTTCCACAGCTTCATGACCTTGGTCCGGGCCATGGCCCCTCACTTTCGGGTTGGGCGATTTGCGTACTTTCCTCATCATGTGTATGAGGGTCGCGAAGTGGTGGACCCCCGCCCGTGGCGCGTGGATGTTCAGATGAACACCACTCGGATGGGCGCATGAGCGGCGAAAGGCTGCCGAGACTGGTGAGAGGCAGTCGAACGGGCTGTCCGTGGAGATGCGGTCACCCTCCGGCCGCACGGCGGTCCTCCACTCCTACTGCGCCGCGTTTGAGGGCGGTTCGAGGCGCTGACGCAGGTCACCGATCGGTATCGGCCGGTGTGTATAGTCGGGCGCCAGAGGTCCCCTACGTCAACGAAAGACGAGGTCGCGCGGTGAAGAAGCTTCTCCTGGTCGCACTGGCCGCCATCGGCGGGCTCCTCGTGTACCGCCAGATCCAGGCGGATCGCGCCGAGCAGGATCTGTGGACGGAGGCGACTGACTCCGTGCCCACGGGTTCGTGAGTACCGATATCCGACGCTGAACAGACCCCGGCCGCCCTCGCGGTCGGGGTTTTGTGTGTGCCGGGGCCTTGTGGGCCGGCCTCGACCACGGGGCAGGATGGGCGACACGGTGCGACGTCCGGGCAGCGACGAGGGGTGGCGCGTGAGGGGACGGCAGGGTACGGCGCGGGGACGGGCGGGATCCGGTCACGGCCGGCGTCTGGTCGTCGGATGTGCGGGCGTGGCAGTCGTGCTGGGACTGGGGGGCGTTCTGCCGGGGCAGGAGGCCACGGCCGTCGGGGCCTCCGCCGGGAACACCGGCGGCAGGGCCGCCGCTGACGCCACCAAGCCCCTCGGGGCCACCGGAACCTTCCGGTCCGGGCCCGGGCCCGCAGGGGACACCGGAAACCCCGGAACCTACGCCTTCGCCGAGGACGCGCGGCGCATCGACGGTGCCGTGAGCACCGCGGACGCCGCCGAACTCGTCCCCGGACGGTCCTACCGGAGCACGCTTCCGGCGACCGGCAAGGTCTACTACCGCCTGGAACTCGACGCCACCACGAACCTCTACGCCTCCGCCACCGCAGTCCCGACGCCCGGCCGTGAAGCCTCCGTCATCGACGGCGTCAAGGTGTCCGTGGAGAACAGCGACGGCCGTTCCTGCGACGGGGACACGGCGAGCTTCGGTGCCGCGGGCAGCCCGCACCCGGTCGCCGCGTGGTCCATGCGGGAGATCTCCCCCAGGAGGTCCCTGTGCAGGGACGCCGGGACGTACTACATGACCGTCGAGCGCGCCGACCCGGACGGAAAGGGATCCTCCCCCGGCCCCTGGGAGATGGAACTCGCCGCGGTGTCGGAGCCGGCACTGGAGAAGACCGGTCCGACACGGGTGCCCGAGGAGTGGAACTCCGCCCCGCCCCCTCCCGTCACGGGGGAGTCGGAACGGCGTGCGGGCGGTGCGGGCTTCTCCCGGGCCACGTCTGTGGGTGAGGGGGTGTGGCGGGATGACATACGACCCGGTCAGACCCTCTTCTACAAGGTCCCCGTCGACTGGGGGCAACAGCTCTACGTCACAGCCGAACTGGGCAGTTCGGACGCGGACGGCAGAGGATTCGTCGCCGCCGCACTGGACCTGGACCTCTACAACCCCGCACGTGGTCACATCGACGACCTGGGTATCGGCTACGACGGAGGCCAGAAGTCGAGGAGCCTCGCGCCCCTGCCACAGGTCGCGTACGTCAATCGGCACGCCCCACGGGATCAGATCGCGGCGATGCGGTTCGCCGGCTCCTACTACCTCGTCGCCCACCTCACGGAGGAGGTCGCGGACGACTTCGGCGACGGACCCGTTCCACTGACCCTGCGGGTGCGGCTGACCGGTACGCCACAGGACGGGCCCGGGTACGCGGGGCGGACCGTTCCGTCGGACGTCTTCACGGTCACGGGGGAGGACCGGGAGGCGGCGGCCGAGGGCGGGACAACGGGCGACGGAACCGCCTACCGGGCGCTCGCGGTGGGCGGCATCGGCACGGGAAGCGTGCTGCTCGTGGGGCTCGGCGTGTGGACGCTGGTAGCGCGGCGGCGGGCCGTCCCCTAGACGGCGCTCGTACCTCGTATCGGGGCGCGTGCCGCCCGCGGGCGGCGGTGCTCAGATCCGGGTGAGGGCCCAGAGCCCCACGGCGTAGCAGGCAAGGGCCAGGAGCAGGACAGGGACGGCCACCTTCGCCGGAGGTCCGGGCCGGCGGCTGCGCCGGCGATGGGACCGAGGGGTGGCGGCGGCGTGCCGGGACATCTCCTCGCCCGGAAGCGGAACCCGCGGTGCCTGGGCGGTGTATTCAGCAGTAGAGGCGTCGGGATGTGCGATCGGCCGTGGCAGGGGGGAGCGCAGCGGATGCGTGGGGTCGTGGGGGGAGATGTAGGGCGCGGCGTCGGGCGCTTGGTGCTGTCCGCCGTACTGGGCCTGCTCAGGGGCCTGGGAAGCCTGGGGGGCCTGCGAGGGCAGCGGAGGACCGGCCACGGGGGAGGAGGTGACCGTGGCGTGGGGCGGCGGGAGAGGGAAGCTGCCCGTCTCGGACATGCCGGGCTGCCGTGGGGAGGGTCGGGAGGGAGTCGCGGGGAAGACGGCGCTCCGACGCGGATCGGCGGGTACGGCGCCGCCGCCTCCGTCCGCGGCGTGGTCCCGACCGGGAGCTTCCGGGCCGGTTCCGGCGCCCGCTGCCGGGGCTGGACGGGCGGTCAGGGGGCCGGCCGGGCCATCGGGAGCATCGGCGGCGTCCATGCCGCGGCCCGGCGCCGACGCGGCGTCGGCTTCCCCGCCGGGGACAGGGACAGGTCCGGGCACGGAGCGGTCCTCACGGGCCCCGGGCAGGGCACCCTCCCCGCGGCCGTACCCCTGCGTGGACGCACCGCCCGGCCGCACACCCGAGGCGCTCCTCAGCGGGCCGTCCGCGGCGAAGCCTGGGGGCAACGAGCCCAGTTGGTCGAAGATTTCGATCAGTTCGTCGTCGGGGCCGGGTTCCGGCAGCAGCTCCGAGGCCGCCGCGAGCGCCTTGCGTGCCCCCATTGCCGTGCGGAATCGCGCCTGCGGATCCGGCTGGAGCAGAGTGGCCACGACCTGCCACAGCGGCTCCGGGAGACCCTGCGGCGCACCGGGTGTGCCGTGGTCGGCGAAGTACTGGATGAGGGCCTTGGCGTCCGGTTTGGCGCCCTCCAGCAGATACAGCGCGACGAGGCCCACGGCGAACAGGTCGGAGGGGAAGTCCGGTTCGGAGCCCATCAGCTGTTCCGGCGCGAGATAACCGGGCGTGCCCACCACCAGATTGGTCTCGGTCAGCCGGGGTTCGCCCAGCCGCATCGCGATGCCGAAGTCGGACAGCCGCAGCCGTGGCCTGCCCGTACCGGTGGCCTCCAGGAGCACATTGGCGGGTTTGATGTCGCGGTGCACGACATCTTCCGCGTGCACTGCGGCCAGCCCCGCCAGCAACTGGTCGAGCAGGGTGCAGACGAACGCCGGCGGCAGGGGGCCGTAGTCGCCGACCAGATGGACCAGGGAGCCGCCGGCCACCAGGTCCATGGTGAACAGGACCTTGTCGTCGTCGGCGGCCCAGCTGGTGGGAGCGAGGACATGGGGGTGATCGATCCGCAGGGCCTGCTCGCGGACGAAGCGGAGCAGTGAGTGAGCGTCGCTCTGCAGCAGGACCTTGGCGGCCACATAACGGCGGCGGCGGTGGTCCCAGGCGCGCCAGACGGCGCCGACACCCCCGCGTCCGATCGGATCGACCAGTTCGTACCGGCCGGCGAAGACCTCACCCATGGCTGTGCAGTCACCCCTCCCCCTGCGGTGTCCCCCTGTCCCTCCCCTTCTACGGGCGTTACGACTCCCTCCCGTCCCCTGTCACTCCCCCGCGTCCTCGGTCTCACGGGCGCCTCCGGCAGCCGAGCCCCCTTCGGCCGCCGGACAGGGAGATCAGTTCTGGTGGGACTGGTAGTGCGTGACCGCGTCGGAGGTGCGGCCGGCGCCGTACACCCGGAGGAACTCCGCCAGTTCGGGGTGGGTGGGAGCGAGGGTGTCCGCGGCCTCGATGATGTCGCCGGCGGCCGCCACCGAGCGCAGCAGGGACTGGATCTCGCGGACCACCCGCTTGACCGTGGGTGCCCCGGAACTGCTCGTCGTCTGCGTGGTGTTGCTGAGCACCGACCCCCCCTGCGACTTCTTGATCTCTTCCATGCGCTCGGTTGCCTCGGCCGCGCTGACACTGCCGTCGGCGACCTGGCCCGCCAGATCCTGCAGCAGTTGCACCCGCTGGACCACCGCGGGATTTCCGATCTTCGCCCGCTGGCCGCTCATCAGCTGCGACAGCATCGGCGCGGACAGCCCGAGGACTCCCGCGAGACGAGCCTGGTTGAGGCCCAGGTCGTCTATGAGCCTACGGAAGAGCGCCCCCAGCGGCTCCCCGTACCAATTCCGCTGCAGTTCCCGCGCTCTGGCGGTGGCTTCCTGCTGTGCGGCGTCCATTGCGTCTCCCCATCGCTTCCCCATGAACCGTGGTTCGCTGTAGCGAACCACGCCGAGCATCTTACGGAGAGTGGTTGGTCACGGGGACCCCCAATCTTTTTGCGGAACCCCCGGGTGGACCCGGTACTCTGGTGCCGAGCGCCCGCCGGGAAGTCTTCTTCCAGGTGGACGCTTCCCTTCGGGGCCTTAGCTCAGTTGGTAGAGCGCTGTCTTTGCATGGCAGATGTCAGGGGTTCGACTCCCCTAGGCTCCACAACGGGACCCGTCCCACCTGCGGAAACGCGGTGGGACGGGTCCCGTTTCACGTGAAACGGCGGGGGGGGGGGGGGGGGGGGGGAGAGGCCCCCCCCCCCCCCCCCCCCCTGCTCTTCTTCTTCCTGCGCTCTTCT
>NZ_JBVIIM010000004.1:270306-464209 GCF_055569765.1 Streptomyces sp. NPDC031365
CCACCTTCTTTGCGGCCCCCCCCTTCCCCCTCCCCCCCCCCCCCCGCCCCCCCTCCCCCCCCCCCCCCCCCCCCCCCCCCCCCCCCCCCCCCCCCCCCCCCCCCCCCCCCCCCCCCCCCCCCCCCCCCCCGCCGCTGGTTGCGTTGCCTGTCAGGGCTCGTCGCGCCTGGCGGCCTCCTCCGCGGCCTCCTTGGCTTCGACCTCAGGGTCGAGCGCGCTCTGGTCGCTGCCGTCCACCGACGCCAGCTTCGTCGAGCCCGACACATCCGTCGCGGCCGGAGGCTCCACCAGCCAGTCCGGGTTGGCCTGCTTGTCCCACCACTTCCAGGCGGCGAAGGCGCCACCCGCGACGGCGCTCACGATCAGCGCCATCCTCGCGGCACGGCCGGCCCGCGCCCGCCGCTGCTGCTTGCGGATGATCTTCTGGATCTGCTGGACCGACACCTGACCCCGCAGGGCGGCCAGCGCGGCGGCACTGCGGGCCGCGGCCTCCTCCCTCGCGGGCCCAGCGGCGGCCACCGCCTGTTCGATCACCGGCCGGGAGTAGTCCGCCGCCTGCCGAGCGGCCATGCGCGTACGGACGGCGGCCTGGTGGGCGGCCTGGTCGACCTTCGGTGGTACATGCGTCCGGGCCTGCTCCAGATACGGCTGCACATGGGCGCCGTACTGGACACGGGCTTGTCCGGCGGCCTGCGTCACCTTGGGCGCCAGCCGTACGCGGGCCTCCTGTGTGTAGTGCGCGGCCCTGACCTTGGCCGTGTCGGCGTAGGGCGCCACCGCTTCCGCGGCGTGCAGCACGCTGTCCTTCGCCGAACCGGTCGCGGCGCGCACGCTGTCGATGCGGGTCACGGGTTCCTCCTCCTCGGTGGCGTACGGTATTTCGACTTTCCACCCTTTTACGGATCATGCCTGCCGGGTCGCTCTGAGGCATGCGCGGACAGGCATACGGGTGCCGGTGAAGTCGATCGATTGCGATACCACGTGCGATAGCAGATGAATCGGGCAATGGGAGCTTGTCGTCGACAATGTCACGGATCGTCGCCTTGTGCCCCCGCCGCGGGGGCACAAGGCCTGTTTTCCACAAGCAGAACGGCCCGGTTGCCCGCGTGTGCATCGAGGTCGGGCGACTGGGCGCCCCGTCCGTGCGAGGATCAGGGCGTCACGGAAAGACAACGGAAGGCACATCGTGGCTGAGCAGCTCCACGCCACCCTGAAGACCAATCACGGCGACATCGAGGTCCGGCTTTTCCCGAACCACGCGCCGATTACGGTCAAGAACTTCGTCGAGCTCGCCAAGGGCGAGCGGGAGTGGACCCACCCCCAGACCGGTAAGAAGACCACGGACCGGCTCTACGACGGCACGGTCTTCCACCGGGTGATCAGTGGCTTCATGATCCAGGGCGGTGACCCGCTGGGCAACGGTACCGGTGGTCCCGGCTACCAGTTCGAGGACGAGTTCCACCCCGACCTGCGCTTCGACAAGCCCTACCTGCTGGCGATGGCCAACGCGGGGCCGGGCACGAACGGCTCGCAGTTCTTCATCACCGTCTCCCCGACGGCGTGGCTGAACCGCAAGCACACCATTTTCGGTGAGGTCGCCGACGCCGCGAGCCAGAAGGTCATCGACACCATCGCGGCCACGCAGACCAACCCGCGCACCGACCGCCCGCTGAACGACGTGGTAATCGAGTCGGTCGAGTTCCGCGAGGGCTGAGCACCTCGTCCCCGGAGTGCGAGAGCCCTCGAAGGGAACCAATCGCCCCGCCCATCCGTAAGGATGGGCGGGGCGGGGCTTTTCCACACGACCTAGGGGATCCCATGGACGACCAGGCTGCCGGCAGCGCGCAGGACGCCCAGCGCGTCCCTGTCTGCTATCGCCACCCCGACCGCGAGACCGGCATCCGCTGCACCCGGTGCGAGCGGCCGATCTGCCCCGAGTGCATGGTCAACGCCTCGGTCGGTTTCCAGTGTCCGGAGTGCGTCCGTGGGGGGTCGGGTACGGGACACGCGCCCTCGGCCTCCATGCCCCGCACGATCGCGGGCGGCACCATCACCGCCGACCCCCGGCTGCTGACCAAGATTCTCCTCGCGATCAACTTCGCGGTGTTCATCGCTGTGCAGATCCGGCCGTCTCTGCTGGATCCCCTCGTGCTGGTCGGTACCTGGCCGCCGGAGCCGTTCCTGCCCAGGGAGGGTGTGGCCCAGGGTGAGTGGTACCGCCTGGTCACCTCGATGTTCACGCACGAGGAGATCTGGCACATCGGGTTCAACATGCTGGGTCTGTGGTGGCTCGGCGGACCGCTGGAGGAGGCCCTCGGCCGCGCCCGCTACCTCGCGCTCTATCTGATCTCTGGCCTGGCGGGCAGCGCGCTGACCTATCTACTGGCCTCGGGCAGCAGTGCCTCGCTCGGTGCGTCCGGCGCGATCTTCGGTCTGTTCGGCGCGATCGCCGTACTGATGCGCCGGCTCAACCAGGACATGCGTCCGGTTGTCGCCCTGCTGGTGATCAACGTGATCATCACCTTCGGCTGGGGCAACATCGCCTGGCAGGCTCACCTGGGCGGGTTCGTGGCCGGTGTCGTGATCGGGTACGCGATGGTCCACGCCCCGCGGGAACGGCGGGCGCTGGTGCAGTACGGCACATGTGCGCTCGTGCTGGCCGTGGTCCTCGGGATGACCCTGCTGAGGACGGCGCAGCTTACCTGAGCAATGTGGTTGTCCACAGATTGTCGCGGATCTTGTGCACAGGGTGCGATGTGGCCGGTGGTCTGGATGATCACCTTGCGTTTACGCAGGTCAGAGGGTGACGAACAAACTTTCGGCTGCCCGGTATTTCTGTCACACCGGCGTCAACCTTCGAAGAGTTATCCACAGATCGGGTTCCCTGTCCACATGTGGAAAAGGCCTGTGGATAACTCAGTGGATACCCCTGCCCAGAGCTGATGGACGGCTCTGGGCAGAGCAGCGCTCCCGTAGGGCGGGCGCTGCTACTTCCACTGCGTCGAGACGCCGAATCCGGCGGCGATGAACCCGAAGCCCACCACGATGTTCCAGTTGCCCAGGGTATCGATGGGCAGCGAGCCGTCGGTGACGTAGAAGACGACGATCCAGGCCAGGCCGATGAGGAACAGGGCCAGCATCACCGGTGCGACCCAGGCGCGGTTGGTCAGCTTGAGGGCGGTCGTCTGCTTCGCCGGAGGAGGCGTGTAGTCGGCCTTCTTGCGGATCCGTGACTTCGGCACGAGGGTCTCTCCTGTCGATGCGCTGCGTGGCCGCGCAGGGAACTGGGTGGGGCTCGGAGCAGCGTACTAGGGGACTCTGAGCGCTCCCCCGGGCGTCCGTTAGCGTAGTGCTTCCGCGGCGCCGAAGGAGATAAGGGTACGTTGAGCAATTCTGCCGACTTCCCCGGACCGGAATCCAGTCCTGTCCGCCGACGCCGTGTCCGGCCGGTGCGGATCCTCACCGCGGGTGTCTTCGCGCTGGCGGGACTCATCTTCTTCACCAGCTTCGACACGGCCAAGGGCACCAACATCCGCACCGACGCCTCGCTGCTGAAGCTGTCCGACCTGATCCACGAGCGCAGTCACAAGAACGGCGAGCTCGAAGAGTCCAACGGCGCGTTGCGCGAGGACATCGAGTCCCTCGCCGAGCGGGACGACGGCAGCACCGAGGCGGAGGACGACAGGCTCGCCGATCTCGAGAAGCGTGCCGGCACGCAGAAGCTCAAGGGCGAGGCGATCACCGTCACCCTGAACGACGCCCCGCCGGACGCCACCGCCAAGCTCCCCGGCTACCCCGAGCCCCAGCCCGACTACCTGGTCATCCACCAGCAGGACCTCCAGGCCGTGGTGAACGCGATGTGGCAGGGCGGCGCCGAGGGCATCAAGGTCATGGACCAGCGGCTGATCTCCACCAGCGCGGTGCGGTGTGTGGGCAACACCCTGATCCTCCAGGGACGCGTCTACTCACCCCCGTACAAGATCACGGCGGTCGGGGACCCGGAGAAGCTGAAGAAGGCGCTCTCCGCCTCGTCGGCGATCCAGAACTACATGGTGTACGTCAAGGTCTACGGACTCGGCTGGCAGGTCGAGGACGAGGGCACGGTGACGCTGCCCGGCTACGCGGGCACGGTCGACCTGCACTACGCGAAGCCCGTGGAGTAGCGGCCGTCCGCGGACGGCCGGTGCCCGATGTTTCACGTGGAACATGCCCGGACATCGAGGCGATCGGCTCCGCGCCGCGTACAGGTGGGTATGCGCGGCCGGGCCCGTACGGACTTCACGCAGCCTCTGGAGGCCGGGAAATCGGAGGGGTCGCGCCGTTAGTCTGGTGGCGTACGGCGTGGGTCTGGTGCCGTGGTACGAGGGAAGGGACGGCATGTACAGCTGGATCTGGCGGCATCTGCCGGGCAATGGACTGGTGCGGGCACTCATCTCACTGGTGCTGGTCACCGCCGTGGTCTACGTCCTCTTCCAGTACGTCTTTCCGTGGGCCGAGCCGCTGCTGCCCTTCAACGATGTGACGGTGGACAACCAGTGAGCGCGCGGATTCTCGTCGTCGACAACTACGACAGCTTCGTCTTCAACCTGGTCCAGTACCTGTACCAGCTGGGCGCCGAGTGCGAGGTCCTGCGCAACGACGAGGTGGCCACGAAGCACGCCCAGGACGGCTTCGACGGGGTGCTGCTGTCGCCGGGTCCCGGCACCCCCGAGGAGGCCGGCGTCTGCGTGGACATGGTGCGGCACTGCGCCTCGACCGGGGTTCCGGTCTTCGGGGTGTGTCTCGGCATGCAGTCGATGCAGGTGGCGTTCGGCGGGGTGGTGGACCGTGCGCCCGAGCTGCTGCACGGCAAGACGTCACCGGTGACGCACGAGGGCAAGGGCGTCTTCGCCGGGCTGCCGTCCCCGTTCACGGCGACCCGCTACCACTCGCTGGCCGCCGAGCCGGCCACGGTACCGGTGGAGCTGGAGGTCACGGCCCGGACGCCGGACGGCACGGTGATGGGGCTGAGGCACCGTGAACTGCTCGTCGAGGGTGTGCAGTTCCACCCCGAGTCGGTGCTGACCGAGCACGGTCACCGGATGCTGGCCAACTGGCTGGTGGAGTGCGGGGACGAGGGCGCGGTGGCGAGATCGGCGGGGCTCGCCCCGGTGGTGGGCAGGTCCACGGAGTGACCGCACTGCGCCCCGAGCGCGAGTCCGGCGCCCATGCCTACGGCGCCGGCGACCAGGGCACCTCGTACGGCGGGCAGCCGTACGGGGCGCCGGGTACGTACGGGGACGGCTGGAACGACAGCACCGCGGCTCCCGGCCCTCATGGGGGCGCCTCGGACAGTGCGGCGGCGCCCGGCTCCCCCGGCGGCGCGTCCGACAGCACCGCGTATCTGCCGCCGGTCGACGAGGAGACCGTGGCGCTGCGCATCCCTGAGCCGCCGGAGCGTACGGCGCGTGAGGACACCGCGTCGGCAGAGGGAGGCCGGGCGGCCCGCAGGAAGGCCGCCAGGAAGCGCCACGGGCGCCGTGGAGGCTCCCACAAGGCCCCGGAGGCCTCCAGGGACGCCGGAGGTCGAGAGGGGCCGTCAGGAGCTTCTGAGGGGGCGTCCCGGGCACCGCTGTCCCGGATGGAGGCGCGTCGGCAGGCGCGGGCACGCAAGGCGAGCCCTGCCGTCGTGGCGAGCCGGGCCATCGGCGAGGTGTTCATCACCTGCGGTGTGCTGATGCTGCTGTTCGTCACCTACCAGCTCTGGTGGACGAACGTGCGGGCGCAGGCGCAGGCCGGCCAGGAGGCCAGCGATCTCCAGGAGGACTGGGCGAACGGCGAGCGGAAGCCGGGGGCGTTCGAGCCGGGTCAGGGCTTCGCGCTGCTGCACATCCCCACGCTGGATGTCGTGGTGCCGATCGCGGAGGGCATCAACAGCAAGAAGGTGCTCGACCGGGGCATGGTGGGCCACTACGCGGAAGGCGCGCTGAAAACGGCGATGCCGGACGCGAAGACGGGCAACTTCGGACTCGCGGGGCATCGCAACACACACGGGGAGCCGTTCCGGTACATCAACCGGCTGGAGCCGGGCGACCCGATCGTCGTCGAGACACAGGGCGAGTACTTCGTCTACAAGATGGCGTCCTTGCTGCCGGTGACATCGCCGAGCAATGTGAGCGTCCTCGATCCGGTCCCGAAGGGATCGGGCTTCACCGGGCCGGGCCGTTACATCACGCTGACCACGTGCACTCCGGAGTTCACCAGCAAGTACCGCTTGATCGTCTGGGGCAAGATGGTCGAGGAACGGCCGCGCAGCAAGGGCAAGCCGGATGCGCTCGTCAGTTAAGGGCAGAGGAAACGTGGCAGCGACCGCCGACGACACCGAACAGCACACCGACCCGTCCGCGTCCTCACCGTCGCGTGCGCACCGCCGCCGTCGTATGGGGCCGGTGGCGATGGTCGTCAGCTTCTTCGGGGAACTCCTCATCACCGCGGGTCTGGTGCTCGGCCTGTTCGTCGCCTACTCGCTGTGGTGGACGAACGTTGTCGCGGACCGAGCGGCGGACGAGCAGGCGGACAAGGTCCGCGACTCCTGGGCGCAGGGGTCGGACGACGGCGGGAGCCGTGGCGCGCCCGACTCCTACGACAGCAGGAACGGCATCGGCTTCCTTCACGTACCCGCGATGACCGGTGACGAGATCCTCGTCGAGAAGGGCACCTCGATGAAGGTCCTCAACGACGGCGTCGCCGGCTACTACACCGACCCCGTGAAGGCGGCCCTGCCGACATCCGGCAAGAAGGGCAACTTCTCCCTCGCGGCCCACCGGGACGGCCACGGCGCCAAGTTCCACGGCATCCACAAGATCGGGAAGGGCGACCCGATCGTCTTCGAGACGAAGGACAAGTGGTACGTCTACAAGACCTACGCGATCCTTCCCGAGACCTCGAAGTACAACGTCGACGTCCTCGGGAAGATCCCGAAGGACTCCGGCAAGCAGAAGGCCGGCCACTACATCACGCTGACCACCTGCACGCCGGTGTACACCAGCAAGTACCGCTACATCGTCTGGGGCGAACTGGTCCGCACGGAGAAGGTGGACGAGAACCGCACTCCGCCGAGGGAACTGCGCTGACGCAGGTCATGGCGCCGACACCACGCGGGACAGTCCGCGAAGGAAAGGAGCCCCGGCCCTCTCGGAAGAGGGCCGGGGCTCCTGCCGTGTGCCGTGCGGTGTCCCGCGGGTTCAGTCGTCCTCGTTGCCGCCGGTGAGGCCGCCGAAGATGCCGCCGTTGTTGCCGCCGTTGTCGCCGCCCTGGTTCGAGGTGAACAGGGTGACGGCGGAGCCCTTCTCCACCTGGGTGCCCTGCGGCGGGTTGGAGCCGAAGACACGGGAGTTGGGGTCCTGCGACCCGGCGACGCTGCCGACCGCGAGTCCGGACTCCTGGAGCATCCTCTGGGCGTCCTTGAGGGTCTGGCCGTTCACGTTCGGGACGGCGACCTGCTCCTTCTGCTTGGCCTTGCCGACGAAGATCTGCACCTGGGAGTTCTTGTCGACCTGGGTGTTCGCACCCAGGCTGGTGCGGATGACCTTGCCGACCTGGTTCGGGTCGTCGGTTTCCTCGTCGACGCAGTTGCCCACGAGGTCGTTGTCCGTCATCTGTGCCTTGGCCTCGTCACAGGTCTTGCCGATGACGTCCGGGACCGTGGACTTGGCCTCTTCCTTGGCGACGGTGAGGGTGATGGTGGTGCCCTTCTCCACCTCTTCGCCGAGACCCGGGTCCTGCTCGAGGACGGTGCCCGGTTCCTGGGCGTCCACCTTCTCCTTGACCTCGACGACGAACTCGTACTTGTCGCCCTCGAGCTCGGCCTTGGCGTCCTCGACCTTGTCGCCGACGACGCTCGGGACCGCCACCTTCGGCGCCCCGGTGGAGACCACCAGGTTGACGGTGGAGTCCTTCTGGACCTTCGTGCCGGCCGTCGGGTCCTGCGAGCAGATCTTGCCCTTGCCCTGGTTCTCGCAGGGCTTCTCTTCGAAGCTGAGTTTCAGATCGGCGTTGACGGCGAGCTGTTCGGCGCTCGCTTTCGTCTCGCCGACGAAGCTGGGGGCCGCGACGGTGTCGTTGCCCACGCCGCCGCTGCCGCTGATGGCCCAGCGGCCGATCAGGATCGCGCCGATGAGGACCAGGACGCCCGCCACGACCAGCAATATCGTCGAGGTGTTGTTCTTCTTCGGCTGGCGGCGCCGGCTCTGACGGTCGTCGTAGCCGTAGCCGCCGTCGTCCGGGTTCATCGGCGGCAGCATCGAGGTCGCCGCACTGGGGTCCGCGCCCTGGCGCAGGGCCGTCGTCGGCTGGTCGTCCGGGTAGCCGCCGTAGCCGACCGCGCCCAGTGCCGCGGTCGCCGCGACGGGCTGACCGTCGAGGCAGGCCTCGATGTCGGCGCGCATCTCGTCGGCCGACTGGTACCGGTAGTCGGGGTCCTTGACCAGCGCCTTCAGTACGATCGCGTCCATCTCGGGCGTGATCTCGGGGTCGAAGACACTCGGCGGCTGCGGTTCCTCCCGTACGTGCTGGTAGGCGACCGCGACCGGGGAGTCGCCCACGAAGGGCGGGCGGACGGTCAGCAGCTCGTACAGCAGACAGCCGGTGGAGTACAGGTCGGAACGTGCGTCGACCTGCTCACCCTTGGCCTGCTCCGGCGAGAGGTACTGCGCGGTGCCGATGACGGCGGCGGTCTGTGTCATCGTCATGCCGGAGTCGCCCATCGCGCGGGCGATGCCGAAGTCCATGACCTTGACCTGGCCGTTGCGCGTCAGCATGACGTTGGCGGGCTTGATGTCGCGGTGGACGATGCCGGCCCGGTGGGAGTACTCCAGCGCCTGGAGGATGCCGATGGTCATCTCCAGCGTCCGCTCCGGCAGCAGCTTGCGGCCGCTGTGCAGGAGCTCACGGAGTGTGGAGCCGTCGACGTACTCCATGACGATGTACGGGATGGAGACCCCGTCGATGTAATCCTCGCCCGTGTCGTAGACCGCGACGATCGCGGGATGGTTGAGCGAGGCGGCCGACTGGGCCTCCCGGCGGAACCGGGCCTGGAAGGACGGGTCGCGCGCGAGGTCCGCGCGCAGCGTCTTCACCGCCACGGTGCGGCCGAGGCGGGTGTCATGCGCGAGGTAGACCTCCGCCATGCCACCACGGCCGAGCACATGGCCCAGTTCGTACCGGCCGCCGAGGCGACGCGGCTCTTCCATAGCTACCTACCAGCCCTCTCCGTCGGTCCCGACCGGCAGGTATCTGCGGTCGGAGGCTGCGTTCCGGGCCTACCGTACCCGGCTCGATTTGTGTGACCTGGCCAAGTGCGTCAGCCGATACAGGACCGGTACCGCAACGTGCACCGATGTGAAGCGGACGTGACCGGGGTCACTGCTTGCCTTTGACGACCGCCTCCATCACGCTCTTGGCGATCGGGGCCGCGAGGCCACCGCCGGAGATGTCGCCGCGCACGGCGTCCTCGTCCTCGATGACCACCGCCACGGCGACGGGCGAGCTGCCGTCACTGCTCTTGGCGTAGGAGATGAACCACGCATAGGGGTTCTTGCTGTTGTTCTCACCGTGCTGGGCCGTGCCCGTCTTGCCGCCGACCGTGACGCCGGGGATCTGCGCGTTCCTGCCGGTGCCGTCGTTGACGACCGTCTCCATCATCGACTGGAGGATCTGGGCGTTCTTCGCCGACATCGGCTCGCTCAGCTTCTCCGGGTCCGTCTTCTCGATGGTGTCCAGGCTGGGGGCCTGGAGTTCGTCGACCATGTACGGCTTCATCAGGGTGCCGTTGTTGGCGATGGCCGCGGTGACCATGGCCATCTGCAGGGGGGTGGCGGCGGTGTTGAACTGGCCGATGGAGGAGAGCGCGGTCTGCGAGGGCTCCATGTTGTCGGAGAACACGGAGGCGCTGGCGCGTACCGGGGTGAACTGCTCCTCGGTGAACCCGAACTTCTTGGCCGTCTCCAGCATCTTGTCGTTGCCGAGGTCGGCGCCGACCTTGCCGAAGACGGTGTTGCAGGACACCCGCAGCGCCTCGCGCAGGGTGGCGTCCTTGCAGGGGAGGTTGCCGTCGTTCTTCAGTTCGGTCCTGGTGCCCGTCATGACCCACGGCAGCGGGGTGTCGGTCTTCTGGTCCGCGTCGTCGACCAGTTCGTGCTCCAGCGCGGCGGCCGCGGTGACGACCTTGAAGGTCGAGCCGGGCGGGTAGACCTCGCGCAGTGCCCGGTTGAGCATCGGGTCGTCCGGGTTGTTCTTCTTCTGCAGCTTCTGCCAGGCCTTGGTGTCCGTGTCGAGGCTGTTGCCGGCGATCGTGGACGGGTCGTACGACGGGAAGGAGGCCAGGGCAAGGATCTTGCCGGTGGACGGCTCGATGGCGACGACGGAACCCTTGCCGCCCTGCTTCTCCAGACCCTCGTAGGCGGCCTTCTGCGCGGCGCCGTTGAGGGTGGTGACGACGTTGCCGCCCTCCTTCTTCTTGCCCGTCAGCATGTCGAGCGTGTTGCGGAAGAAGAGACGGTCGTCGTTGCCGGTGAGGATGCCGTCCTCGATGGACTCCAGCTGGTTGGCGCCGAAGGCCTGGGAGACGAAGCCGGTGACGGGCGCCCACATGGCGCCGTCCTTGTAGGTGCGCTTGTACGCGAAGTCGCCCTTGGTGGCCTTGTGCCCGGTGATGGGCTCGCCGTCGACGATGATGTCGCCGCGCGGTGAGGCGTACCGCTCGATCGCCACGCGGCGGTTGTTCTCGTCGTTCCTCAGCTTGTCGGCCTCGGCGTACTGGATCCAGTTGTTCCGGACGAGCAGGGCGAGGATGAGCAGGCCGCAGAAGATCGCGACCCGGCGCAGGGGCTTGTTCACGGGCGGACCACCTGGGTCATCTCGGCGTCGGGGTTGGCGGCGGGGGCGGGCGCCGGGCGGCGGGCGGTGTCGCTGATTCTGAGCAGGATGCCGATCAGCGCCCAGTTGGCGATGACGGAGGAGCCTCCGTACGCCAGGAAGGGCATCGTCATACCGGTCAGCGGGATCAGGCCCATGACGCCGCCGGCGACGACGAAGACCTGGAGCGCGAAGGCGCCGGACAGGCCGATGGCGAGCAGCTTGCCGAACGGGTCGCGCGCGGCGAGGGCGGTCCGTACGCCACGCTCCACGATCAGCGCGTAGAGCAGGATCAGCGCCATGACGCCGGCCAGGCCGAGCTCCTCGCCGAAGGTGGCGAGGATGAAGTCGGAGTTGGAGGCGAAGCCGATGAGGTCGGAGTTGCCCTGGCCCCAGCCGGTGCCGAGGGTGCCGCCGGAGCCGAAGGCCCACAGGGCCTGCATGGCCTGCTCGGAGTGGACGATGCCGTCGCTGACCCCGGCGCGGCTGAGCTCGTACTCGCGCATCGGGTCGAGCCAGGCCTGGACGCGCGTCTGGATGTGGGGCTCGAAGCTTGCCACGCTGACGGCGCCGACCGCGGACATCAGCAGGCCGAACACGATCCAGCTGGTCCGCTCGGTGGCGACGTACAGCATGATCACGAACATGCCGAAGAACAGCAGCGAGGTGCCGAGGTCGGTCTCGAAGACGAGGATCAGGATGGAGATGATCCAGACGACGATGATCGGGCCGAGGTCGCGTCCGCGGGGCAGGTAGAGCCCCATGAAGCGGCGGCTGGCGAGGGCCAACGCGTCGCGTTTGACCATGAGGTAGCCCGCGAAGAAGACCGCGAGGACGATCTTGGCGAACTCGCCCGGCTGGAGGGTGCCGAGACCGGGGATCTTGATCCAGATCTTGGCGCCGAAGACGTTGTGCCCGAGGCCCGGAACCAGTGGCAGGAGCAGCAGGACCAACGCCCCGGCCATGGAGATGTAGGTGTAGCGCTGCAGGACGCGGTGGTCCTTGAGGAAGAACAGCACGGCCACGAACAGGGCGACGCCGAGCGCGGAGTACATCAGCTGACGTGGTGCCGCCTCGACGAACGTCCTGCTCGCCTGCAGCCGCTCCGAGTGGTCCAGGCGCCAGATGGCGACCAGGCCGATGCCGTTCAGCAGCGTCGCCAGCGGCAGCAGCAGCGGATCGGCGTACGGGGCGAACTTCCGTACGGCGAGATGGCCGACGCCCGCCATCAGGCCGAGGCCCAGGCCGTAGCTGAGCAGCCCGGAGGGTACCTCGCCGTTGAGTGCGAGCCCCACGTTGGCGTAGGCGAAGACCGGGATGACGACGGCGAACACCAGCAGTGCGAGCTCGGTGTTGCGTCGGCTGGGTGCGCCGATCGCGCCGATCGTGGACGTGTGCTGCGTCGACGGGTTCGTTGTGCTGCTCATCGTGTGACAGGGCCTCTCACGGCTTGCCTACTGCTTACCGCACAGCGAGACGACCTTCTGCTCCTCCTCCGAGAGGCTGGGGCCGGGGCTGGAAGTGGGTGCGGTCGTGGACGGGGGCGTGGTCTGCTCCGGGGCCTTCGCCGAGCCCGAGGGGGTCGGCGACGGCGAGGCCTTGGACGTGAAGGAGACGGGTGTGGTTCCCGTCGTGCCTCCGGCCTCGCCCTCACCGGTCTTCGCGTTCTTCTCGCTCTCGGCGGCGCGCCGCTCGGCCTGCTTCTGGCACGCGGAGGCCTGCACCGACAGTTCCTCGATCTTCTCCCGTGCGCCGTACAGGTCGCCTTCGGCGATGGTCGCCTCGACCAGCTTCCGCTGGTAGGGCGGCAGGTACTTGAGTTCGATCTCGGGGTGGTCCTTCTCGACCTTCGAGAGCGAGATCCACGCCAGGTCCTGGCTGATGCCCCGGTAGAGAGCCACGTGCTCGCCCTTGGTGCCGACGTAGTACTGCGTCTGTGTCCAGCGCCAGCCGCCGTACATGGCGCCGCCGAGGACGGCGAGGGCGAGCAGGCTGTACACGGACCTTTTGAGCCACCGGCGGTTCTTGGCGGGTTTGACGAAGTCGTCGTCGCCGTAGTCGAAGCCGTCGGTGGGGATGAATCCGGTGACGTCGCCGCTGCCGGGCGGGCCGAACTCGCCGCCGCCGTGCCCTCTCCGGCGGCCGAGGCCGGAGGCGCGGCCGGCGGGCGTCTGCATGATGCCGTTGTCGTGGAGTTGGTTCTGGTTCTCGGCGACGGCGCCGACCACGACCGGGGTGTCGGACAGCTGCCCGGCGAGGGTGTCACCGGTGTCGAGGTCCAGGACGTCCGCGACGATCACGGTGATGTTGTCGGGACCGCCGCCGCGCAGGGCCAGTTCGATCAGGTTCTGGACGGTCTCCTCGGGTCCCTGGTAGCTCGCCAGGGCCTCCTCGAGGGTCTGGTGGGAGACCACGCCGGACAGACCGTCGGAACAGATCAGGTACCGGTCGCCGGCCCGGACCTCGCGGATGGACAGGTCGGGTTCGACGTGTTCGCCGCTGCCGAGGGCCCGCATGAGCAGGGACCGCTGAGGGTGGGTGGTGGCCTCCTCCTCGGTGATCCGGCCCTCGTCGACCAGACGCTGCACCCAGGTGTGGTCCTGGGTGATCTGGGTGAGGACACCGTCGCGCAGGAGGTAGGCACGGGAGTCGCCGACGTGCACCATGCCGAGGCGCTGACCGGTCCACAGCAGGGCGGTCAGGGTGGTGCCCATGCCTTCGAGCTGGGGATCCTCCTCGACCATCATGCGCAGCTGGTCGTTGGCGCGCTGGACGGCCGTGCCGAGGGAGGTCAGCAGGTCGGAGCCGGGGACGTCGTCGTCGAGCGCGACGATGGTGGAGATCGCCTCGGAGGAGGCGACCTCACCGGCGGCGGCACCGCCCATGCCGTCGGCGATGGCGAGCAGGCGGGGGCCGGCGTAACCGGAGTCCTCGTTGCCCTCCCGGATCATCCCCTTGTGCGATCCGGCGGCGAAGCGCAGGGACAGACTCATGCGCACCTCGCCTGTCGGCTCCGGGTACAGCCGGTCGTGTCGAGCCACACTGCCCACCCTCCGGTCGGGAGCGCGCCGGGCCCCTGGGTGGGGACCCCCACTGCGTGCTCGCTCCGCTCGCTCATTGTCGTACTACTTCCGCAGCTCGATGACGGTCTTGCCGATGCGGATCGGTGCGCCCAGCGAAATCGGCGTGGGGGTCGTCAGCCGCGTCCGGTCCAGGTAGGTGCCGTTGGTGGAACCGAGGTCCTCGACGATCCACTGGCCGTCGCGGTCCGGGTAGATCCTGGCATGGCGGCTGGAGGCGTAGTCGTCGTCCAGCACGATCGTGCTGTCGTGCGCCCGGCCCAGGGTGATGGTCTGGCCCTGGAGGGCGACGGTGGTGCCGGTGAGGGTGCCCTCGGACACGACCAGCTTGGTGGGGGTGTTTCGGCCGCGGCGGCCGCCGCCGGACTGCTGGCGCTGCGGCGGTGGCGCCTGGCGGGCGGCTTGCTGCGCCCGGCCGGCGTCCCGTCGGGATCCGCGCTGGGTGACGCGGGTCCCGAACAGGTCACTCCGGATGACCTGCACGGCCACGATCACGAACAGCCACAATACGGCCAGGAACCCCAGCCGCATGACCGTGAGGGTCAGCTCTGACATTGCCCCCGCTTCACCCTTCGGCTTGCCTATAGATAACGGTGGTGCTGCCCACGACGATTCGCGAGCCGTCGCGGAGCGTAGCGCGGGTGGTGTGCTGTCCGTCCACCACGATGCCGTTGGTGGATCCGAGATCCTGGATCACCGAGGGCGTTCCGGTCCGGATCTCGCAGTGCCTACGGGAGACGCCGGGGTCGTCGATCCGCACGTCCGCTTCGGTGCTGCGGCCCATCACCAGGGTGGCGCGGGAGATCTGGTGGCGGGCGCCGTTGATCTCGATCCAGTAGCGGGTGCGTCCGCCGGACGCGGGTGCGGCGGGGGGCCGCTGGCCGCCCGTCGGCTGCGGGTAGCCGTAACCGCCGGGTCGGCCGCCGGGGGGCGGCGCGGCCGGCATGGGCGGGACACCCGCGGGGGCGGCCGGCGGATAGCCGTAGCCACCGGGACGGCCGGCCGGCGGGGCGCCGTAGCCACCGGGACGGCCGGGCGGCGGGGCGCCGCCGGGGCCCGCGGCTGAGGGCCCCCCGGCCTGGCTGGCCGAGGAGGCGAGCGTGCGGCTGCGGACCCGGTACAGGCCGGTGTCGAGGTCCTCCGCCTTCTCCAGGTGCACCTTGATGGGACCCATGAAGGTGTAGCGCTGCTGCTTGGCGTAGTCGCGCACCATACCGGCGAGCTCGTCGCCGAGCTGGCCGGAGTACGGGCTGAGGCGCTCGAAGTCCGGGGTGCTCAGTTCGACGATGAAGTCATTGGGCACGACGGTGCGGTCGCGGTTCCAGATGGTGGCGTTGTTGTCGCACTCCCGCTGGAGCGCTCCCGCGATCTCCACGGGCTGCACCTCGGACTTGAACACCTTGGCGAAGGTGCCGTTGACCAGACCTTCGAGACGCTGCTCGAACTTCTTCAGGACTCCCATGGGGCACCTCCTCCGTCGCTGCCGTCCTGTGTACTGCCCCGTGCACCGTTTTGTGCACCGCTTACCTGGTACTGCTTACTGATCGTATCCACGCGCCGCTCGATCGGCTGGTTCCCCCTGCCCGCCCGGTCGACGGGTGTCGACGCATGACGGAGTTCCCTGCGGGGCTCCTCTTCGAACTCCTTCGGCCGTGCTCGTGCGCGTCGTTCTGCCATGGATCGTAGAGGGGGCCGCAAACCAGTGTCCCGCACCCGACTGTGGACTCCGCCCGGCTTCTGGGGAGACGGGTACGACCGGTACGAGGTTGATACGTGAAGCAGTCGCCGTTGTTGCGCGGCGCGCGCCGGGGAGGGGCCGACAGAGGCGGTCGCGGGAGGCGGTCGAGGGTGGTCGTCGGCGGTCGCGGGCGGTCGTGGCCGGTCGGGCCGGGGCGGGAGAAAGGGATGTGAATCCACCCCGGCCAGCGTGCTAATGTTCTGGGTGTCGGAAGGCGCAAGGCCCCATGGGCAAGGGCTCGAAGACACACCCAATGCGCGGGTGGCGGAATAGGCAGACGCGCTGGATTCAGGTTCCAGTGCCCGCAAGGGCGTGGGGGTTCAACTCCCCCCTCGCGCACACCGTCGAACGGGCGGCATCCATCGGATGCCGCCCGTTTCGCATGCTCGGGCGAGCATGGGGCGGGGTGTCGTGTGAGGAACATCTCATGATCCATTTGGTCGCGGGGTGCCTTTATGCCCGGTTGTGGCAGGGCGCGGGGAGGCCGTGCGGAGGGTCGCGCGGAGGCACGGAGAAGGCTGTGGGGGACTGGCTCGCGGTGGTGTGCGGCGGTCGGGCCGGCGTGGACTGGCGGAGCAGGGACCGGTCCGTCGGCCGTGGCGTGCTGTTGGGGCCGTGCTGTTCGGGGCCGAGTCCGGCGGGGTCCGTGCGCGGTCCTCACGCCGCCCGCCCCGGCGCTGCGGCGTCCCGGAGATTGAGGGCTCAGGAGGGCGGCTGGAGGCCGTGTGCCGGTGGAGGACTGGGGAGAACGGCCGGAGCGGCTTGGGGGTGAGCCGGGTGGCGGGACCTGCTCGCGGGTGGTGGCCGATCGCAGGGCTGCCGGGCGGTGGAGGGTGAGCGGGGTGCTGAGAGCGGGCCGGGCGAGGCGGGTGGTGAGGCCGGCCTGCTCGTGGGTGGTGGCTGAGAGCGGGCCGGGCGGTGGGGTCTACTCGTGGGCGGTGGCTGAGAGCGGGCCGGGCGAGGCAGGTGGTGAGGCCGGCCTGCTCGCGGGCGGTGGCCGAGAGCAGGCCGGTGGAATCTACTCGCGGGCGGTGGCCGATCGCAGGGCCGGGCGGCGCAGGGTGAGCGCGGCCCGGGCGACGGCGGCGGCTGTGGCGAGGGCGGCGCAGGCCGTCGCGACCCGGGCGAGGGCCGGCCAGGGCAGGGCGAGGGGGGCGGGAGCCGACTGGAGGGTCAGGGCTGCCCACATCCCGGCCAGGTTGAGCGCGGTGACGGTCACGCCGAGGACCGTGCCGATCGCGACCGCCGTCAGGGCCTCGCCGCCCACCAGCCGCAGCACCTGCCACCGCGTGGCGCCGGCCAGCCGCAGCGCCGCGAGATCGCGCCCTTGGTCGGAGGTCGCCATGACCACGGTGTTGACCAGGGAGATGCTCGTGTAGAGCAGGGCGATGCCGAGGACGAGGAGGAGGCCGTAGCGGGTGGTGCGTGTGGTTCCGGGATATGTGGCGGAGAGCCACCGCTCCGCGGTCAGGACGGTGCCGCCCGCGGTCCCCACTGCCTGCTCCAGACCGGCGGCCACCACGCGCGCGTCCGCACCGGCCACGACGGCGACGTCGACCCGGTCCACGCGCGCGCCCCGCGCGTTGGCGGGCGTGACGTAGACGCCGTTGTCGCCGGTGCCGGTGGCCATCACCGCGGCGATCCGCAGGGTTCGCTCCGTGCCGTCCCCCAGCCACACGCGGACGCGCTGCCCGACCGTGTGCCGCTCCCACTCCTCGTTGACGATGACGGATCCGTCATCGAGGTCGGTGACCTTCCCCGCGGTGAGCGGCAAACGCGCGGTGGCCGCCAGAGCGCCGGGGTCGACGGCACGCGCCCCGGATCCGATCAGTGCCACGCCCTCCTCCAGGACGTACACCGCGCTGGGCGCACTGGCCGAGATGCGCGCGCCGGGCACCGCGCGGAGCCGGTCCAGCGTCCGGGCGTCGAACGCGCCGTCCCCGGCGGCCGTGACGACGAACGCCGCGGTGGTCCGCTCCCGGGTCTCGGCGGCCCTGGCCCGGTCCAGGGTCGCTGTGGCGCCGAGCAGCGAACCCGCGAGGGCCACCGTGGCCAGGACGGGCGCCGCGACCGCGGCCGTACGGCGCACCCCGGCGACCGTGTGCTCGCGCACCAGGAGTCCGCCCGCCCCCGGGAGCCGGGCGGGCAGCGCGGTCAGCAGTCGGGCCAGCGGGCGCACCACCAGCGGTGCGAGCAGTGCGGCGGCGGTGATCAGCAGCATGGGCCGGGTGACGTAGGTCTTGCGGTGCAGCAGGTCGCCGGGGTCGCAGAAGAGCGCGACGACGAGCGTCACCGCGGCCGCCAGCAGCAGAACCCCGCCGCACAGCCACCGCCCCGGCGTCATGGCTCCGGTGTCGGCGGACGCCTCGCGCAGCGCCTGGACGGGGCCCGTGCGCCCCGCCCGCCAGGAGGCCGCGACCACCCCGCACAGGGCGACGAGAAGTCCGGTCCAGAACGCCACGTGGTACGGCCAGGTCGCGTCGCCGATCGTGAACCAGCCGGGTGCCAGTCCCCCCTCGGCCACCCACGCGGCCAGCCGGGGTGCCGCACGCCCGCCGAGCGCGCAGCCGGCGGCCGAGGCGAGTACGCCGACCACCAGGGCCTCCAGGAACACCGTCCGCCGCAGCTGCCCCGGGGTGGCCCCCACGACGCGCAGCAGCCCGAACTCCCGGCGGCGCCGGTCGACCGCGAAGGCGAAGGTGGATGCCACCACGAACACCGAGACGAAGGCGGAGACGCCGCCGGCCGTGCCGAACAGGGCGTTCATCGCGGTCAGCGCCTCCCTGTCGCGCTCGGGACCGGCGTCGGCGAGGCGACGGTCGTCACCGGTGAGGACCCGGACGCCCTCCGCGCCGCGCACCGCACCCCGTACGGCCGCCGGGTCGGCGTCCACCACGAGCTGGAGGACGGCGGGGGACAGCTCGGCGGCGCGCGCGTCGGTGTGGAAGAGGGCGTGCTCGAAGCCGCGACCGGCCACGGTGCCCACTACCCGTACGGTGCCGTGATCCGTGCGGACCCGCTCTCCCGGCCGCGCCCAGTCACCACTGACCACGACCTCGTCGTCCGTGCGGGGGGCGCGGCCGGAATCGATCTCGTACGGGGCGAACGCGGCGGTGGACCAGGGGTGGCCGGTCAGGTCATCGGGTCCGCCCTTCGTGCGGACGGGGTAGGAGCGGTCCACGACGACGGTGCCGAGGCGGCGCAGCTTCGCCACGGTCGCGTCCGGCACCGCGCGGGAGTGCGCCAGCTTCCCGGTCCGGTCGCCGTTCGGTGTCGGGACGCGCACCGTGTCGGCGCCCTTGACCACCACGGGGGCGGCGGCGAACCGTTCCGGCCCCCGCGCGGGGGCGTCCAGCGAGGAGGCGAGGGCGAGTCCCATGACGGTGAGCAGGGCCACGCCGAGCGACAGGGCGGTGAAACTGCCCGCGAAGGTGAGCAGGCGCGCACGCACAGTGCGCAGGGCGAGGCTCAGCACGCGACGGCCTCCAGCCCGGTCATCCGCGCGGCGATGGCGTCGGCCCCCGCTCCGGCCAGTTCACCGTGGACGCGGCCGTCGACCAGGAAGACCACACGGTCCGCGCGGGAGGCGGCCACCGGGTCGTGGGTCACCATGACGACTGTCTGCCCCTCACGGTCGGCCATCTCCCGCAACAGCGCGAGCACCTCGTGCCCCGTCCGGGAGTCCAGCGCCCCGGTCGGCTCGTCGGCGAACAGCACCTCGGGGCGGGTGATCAGCGCCCTGGCCAGCGCGACGCGCTGCTGCTGACCGCCGGACAGCTGGGCGGGCCGGTGCCGGGCGCGGTCACCGAGACCGACCTGATCGAGCGCCGCGCGGATCCGGGTCCGGGGAACGCGCCGGCCGGCCAGCCGCAGCGGAAGGGCGACGTTCTGCTCGGCGGTCAGCGCCGGCAGCAGGTTGAACGCCTGGAAGACGAACCCGATCCGCTCGCGGCGCAGCAGTGTCAGCCGTCGTTCGCCGAGCCCGGTCAGCTCGGTGCCGCCCAGGGTGACCGAGCCCGAGGTCGGCCGGTCCAGTCCCGCGGCGCACTGCAGCAACGTCGACTTGCCGGAGCCGGAGGGGCCCATCACGGCGGTGAAGCTCCCGCGCGGGAAGGCGAGTGAGACCTTCTCCAGCGCGCTCACCGCGCTGCCGCCCGCCCCGTACCTCCGGCTCACGCGACGCAGGGTGATCGCGTCGCCGTCCCCGTGGTCCATGTCCCACTCCCCTGTTCGTCCCGGCCGTCGCGGGCTCACCGACGAGGGAAACGAAACCGTCCGGGAGCCGGCCCGCGCAGTGCGGCTGGGGTGAGAAGAGGGGTAGGGCCAGGCATACCCCGAGACCTCCGTCAGGGCCCATGGCCTCCGCGCGGCGCCGGCTTCTACGGTGATCCGCATGCAGCCCCGCAATCCCTGGCAGGCCATGACCCGCCCCGGCTACGTGCTGTCGGTGTGGCCGTGGCGCTCGGCCGGATATCTGCTCACCGGTGCGGTGGCCGGGGCCCTCGTGCTCGTGGGCCTCGTGGTGTCGGTGGCGGCCGGCAGTGTGCTCGCCATCGTCCTGGTGGGGCTGCCGCTGCTGCTCGGCACCGCGCTCGGGGGTCTGCCGGTGGCCCACCTGGAGCGGTGGCGGCTGCGACTGGTCGACGGCGAGCCGGCACCGGACCCGCACGTGCCGCCCTCCGCCCCCGGCCTGAGGGCTTGGCTCACCACCCGGCTGCGGGAGCGGGCCACGTGGCGGGAGCTCGGCCACGCCCTGCTGTTCGCGTGCCTGCTGTGGCCCGTCGACGTCCTCGCGTTCACGGCCGGCCTGCTCCTGCCGGCCGCGGTGGCCGCCACCCCGCTGCTGATGGCCACGGCCGGGGAGGGCCAGGAGGCGAAGGTCCTCAAGCTGTGGACGGTCACCAGCTGGCCGGCGGCGGCCGGTGTCGCCCTGCTCGGCATCCTCCTGCTCGCTCTGGGCGCCTACCTGCTGGCCATCGCGGCCGGTGCCCGCGCGGGACTGACCCGGCTGCTCCTCTTCCCGCGCGAGGTCGAACTCGACGCCCGGGTGAGCGAGCTGACCCGTTCCCGGGTGCGTTTGGTGGACGCGTTCGAGGCGGAACGACGGCGCATCGAACGCGATCTGCACGACGGGGCCCAGCAGCGTCTGGTCGCCCTGACGATGACGCTCGGGCTGGCCCGCCTGGACGTACCGCCCGGCCCGCTCGCCGACCAGCTCGCCAAGGCGCACGAGGAGTCCGGCCGGGTCCTTCAGGAACTGCGGGAACTGATCCACGGCATTCATCCCCAGGTCCTCGCCGACTACGGCCTGGCGGCCGCGGTCGGCGACGCCGCGGACCGGTCCGCCGTGCCCGTGGACGTGGAGCTGAGCCTCAGCGGCCGGCTGCCCGCGTCCGTGGAGGCCGCCGCCTACTTCGTGGTGTGCGAGGCGCTCGCCAACATCGCCCGGCACAGCGGTGCGAGCCGCGGGCGGGTGGAGGGCGAGCACCGCGACGGACGGTTGCTGCTGGAGATCCATGACGACGGGCGGGGCGGCGCACGGGCCGGGACGGGCAGCGGGCTGACCGGACTGGCCGACCGGGTGTCGGTGCTCGATGGCAGACTCGCTGTGTCCAGTCCGCCGGGTGGACCGACCCTGCTGCGTGTGGAGATCCCTTGCGTCCCCTGCTCGCCCTGACAGACGGCCGGGCGCTGCGGGTCGTGCTGGCCGAGGACAGTGTGCTGCTGCGGGAGGGCCTGACCGGTCTGCTCCAGAGGTGCGGGCACGAGGTGGTCGCCGCGGTCGGTGACGCCGAGGCGCTGATCGCCGCCGTCGGGGAGCACGACCCGGACATCGTGGTGACGGACGTCCGGATGCCGCCGGGCTTCCAGGACGAGGGCCTGCACGCGGCCGTTCGGCTGCGCGCCGAGCGGCCCACGCTGCCCGTCCTCGTCCTCAGCCAGTACGTCCAGCGCCGGTACGCCGCCGATCTGCTGGACTCGGGTGACGGCACGGGTGTGGGCTATCTGCTGAAGGACCGGGTCGGTCAGGTCGAGGATTTCGTGACCGCGCTGGGTGACGTCGCGGCCGGTGCCACGGTGGTGGACCCCGAGGTCGTACGGCAGTTGCTGCGCCGCCGCCGAGACCCGCTGCAACGGCTGTCCCCGCGGGAGCGCGAGGTGCTGGCGCTGATCGCGGAGGGCAGGTCCAACAGCGCGGTCGCGCGTGAGCTGGTGGTGTCGGAGGCGGCTGTCGGCAAGCACGTCGGCAGCATCTTCGCCAAGCTGGACCTGCCGCCCGCGGACGGGACGCACCGACGGGTGCTGGCGGTACTGGCCTACCTCAGGGCCTGATAGGACAAACCGACGGAACGGTTTTCAGGGGCCGGCCGTCATGTGTGTCCGGTACCAGGGCGCGGACCGTGCGAAGGCGGTCGCGAAGCCGTCACCCGGTGAGCAGTCCAGGTCTTTCCAGAAGCCGTCGTCCGTGAACCAGTGGTCCACGGTGAGCATGTCGAGGTGGTGCAGCGCGCGGGGGGATCCGGCGGCCCGCGCGCGGGCCGTGGCCATGTCCACGCGGGCGCCGTCGTCGGGCCGCTCCACCTGCTCGCACACGGCTGTGAGCAGCTCGGAGGCGGGCACCGGGTCCGGGTGGTTGACGTAGTGGGCGCCGGGTCCGTGGTGCGGGGACAGGGCTGCGGCGACGACCGCGCGGCCCAGGGTTTCGACGTCGATCATCGACTGGAGGGCCGAACAGCCGGTGATCGTCGCGGACAGTTCCCGCAGCAGGCCCACCAGCCCGGGGACCACCCAGCGGTCGCCCTCGCCGTGCACCAGGTGGGGGCGCAGCACCAGGCCGCCCGCGTCGAGGACATGCCGTTCGGCCGCCGCGCGGGTGCGGCTGGTGGCGGAGACGGGTGCGACCGGGGCCTCGCCGGGCCGCACGCCGTGGAAGGGGCCCCGGCCGTGGACGGCGGCCGTGCTCACATACACGATCCGGCGCACCCCGGCCCGTAGGGCCTCGTCCACCAGGGCTTCGGTGCCCAGGTCGTTGACCGTCGCGACGGCTTCCGGGGCGCCGCCCACGCGGGAGGCACAGTGGACGAGCACGTCGATGCCGGCACAACTGCCGTGCAGCGTGCGGGGGTCGGCGAGGTCGCCGGGTACGGTCTTGGTGTCCTTCGGCCCTCCCGGCGTACGGCGGGACAGCGGCCGGACGTGGATGTCGGGGTGTCTGCGGGCCGCTGCGGCGACCCGGCTGCCGATGAAGCCCGTCGCACCGGTGACCAGGAGGGTGGCGGTCACGTCAGCGACCGTACCGGGGCGGTGGGCGCGCAGGTGAGAGTGGCGGCGAAGACGGGCTCGTCGTCCTGCCGTCCCGACACCCGTACGGTCACCTCGTCCTCACTCTTCTTCAGTACGTCGGCGTGCACCCAGCAAGGGCTGCCCAGTTCGGCGTAGCGGCTGAAGGAGACGGACAGTTCGGACGGCAGGAAGGGCAGTCGGCCCGATGCCGCGGTCGCCGCCTGGCGGGCGGCCTCGAACAGGACCATCCCGGGGACGTGGTCGTTGGGCCGGGGGAAGAGCACCGGGTGTGAGGTGTCGACGCGCAGGAGCCAGGTGCCGGGCCGGTCGGCGGGGGCGAGGACGACGTCCTCCGAGCGGTGACGGCCCACCTGTTCGGGCGGAACCGGGGCCGGCAGCGGTATTCGTCCGTGTCTCGCGGCCAACTGGCGCGCTCGCAGGCGGCGGTAGGCGGCCGGTGAGGTGCATCCCGTGCTGCCGGTGCCGCGGGCGACGAGCAGGCCCGCGCGGTGGAACTCCATGGTCGTGCGCATACCGTTCAGGCCGCGGCCCCGCCGGCGGACCTCGGAGCAGACGACGTCGACGGTGACCGGTTCGGCGGCGTCGGCGAGCAGTAACGCGGCGGGGTCGGTGGAGATCTCCAGGTCGTGCATGACGAAGTGGGTGTCGGCCGGGGCGCCGAACTCGGCGTGCGCCAGGACCATCGAGGTCTGGCGCAACGTTTCGCCGACGATCATCGGATCCTGGTGGCGGCCGTCGAGAGGGCCGAAGAAGGGGTGTCCGGCGGGCCAGTCGGCGGTGACGCGGAAGTGTTCGTCCGAGAGCCGGATCCATCCCACTGGGAAGACGTCGGCCGCGCGGGGACGGTGGGCGAGTTCCGGTGTGACCAGGGTGCCGGGGACGGGCCGCCCCGGCGCGTTGGCGAGTGAGGCCCGCTGTCCGGTCTCATCCTCCAAGGGTGCGCTCAAGTAATCCGGCTGCGGCATGAGGAACCCCCGGGATCGGCAATCTGGCTCCGGTCGGTTCACCCTAAGATACGGACGAGACGGTTTTTTCCAAGGGTGATCCACATCGCCGGATTGGCGCTCACGCGCCCCGCAGCGCGGCAGGCCGCGGCGCGGCTTTACCCCGGCGGCACGGTGACTGCACGGTGCGACCCACGAGATCCACCAGGATCCACGCAGATCAGGAGGCACCCGATGGCGCGACAGGAGCGCGCGATCCGCACCCGGCGGATCATTCTGGAGGCGGCGGCCGCCGTGTTCGACGAACGCGGATACACCTTGGCGACCATCGGGGAGATCCTGGAGCGGGCCGGGGTCACCAAGGGCGCGCTGTACTTCCACTTCGGTTCCAAGGAGGAGCTGGCGCTCGGGGTGTTCGAGGAGCAGTTGGCGATCTCCCTGCCGCCCCAGTCGAGCAAGCTGCAGGAGCTGGTCGACTCCGGTCTGGTGCTGGCCATGCGGCTGCGGACGGAGCCGCTGGTGCGGGCGAGCGTCGGACTGGCACTGGACCAGGGTGCGCTGGGCCTGGACCGCACCCCGGCGTTCGGCATGTGGATCGACCAGACCACCCGGACGCTGGCCGAGGCGAAGACGGGTGGCGAGCTGCTGCCGCACGTGGATACGACGGAGACGGCGGAACTGCTGGTCGCGAGCTTCTCCGGGGTGCAGCTGCTGTCGCAGCTGCGCTGCCAGCGACAGGACCTGGAGCACCGGGTCGTCGTGCTGTTCCACCACATGCTGCCCGGCATCGCGGTTCCCGCGGTGCTGGCCCGGCTGGACATCTCCCAGGATCGTGCCGGGCGGCTGCTCGCCGAGGGACGACTCCAGCCGGTGGCGGGGAACGTGGCGGAGGCCGGGTAGGCACCGGAGGGGGGCAGCCCGGTTGTCCACAGGACGGGGGCGGGGCGGGCTGCTTGTCCACAGGGGGAGAGTTGTCCACAGGGGCCTGACGCTTTTCGGCCACCGGTTGTACGGTCTGCACGTTCGATGTCGACGCGTGTGTACGGCACGCACAGGTACGGGGGAGGCGGTTGCCGTGACGGAGCTCGTTGCCGGGGTGGCCGGGACCGAAGGTGTCGCCGGGGCGGCGGAGGCCGGCCCGGCCGGCGGCGCGGACCCGATGCGGCGGCTGCCGCGGGTGCCCGGGTTCGCCGAGTGGCCGGCCGCGGGCACGCCCAAGCAGGAGGGCCGGGCGCTGCGCGCGGAGGTGCCGCGCGGCGCACACGCCACCCTCGACCCGGACGCCTCCCGCCCCGACGCGGTCGGCGCCGTCGAGGAGTCCAGCCGCGGCAGACTGCCGGAACTGGCCCCGATCCGGGTGGGCAGGATGGCGGCGACACCGTTCGCCTTCCTGCGCGGATCGGCCGGTCTGATGGCGTACGACCTGGCCCGCACGCCCATGACCCGGATCGGCGCCCAGATCTGCGGTGACGCCCACGCGGCGAACTTCGGCCTCTACGGGGACGCACGCGGCGGACTGGTCATCGACCTGAACGACTTCGACGAGACCGTGCGCGGCCCCTGGGAGTGGGACCTCAAGCGGCTCGCCGCCTCGCTGGTGCTCGCCGGGCGGGAGGCAGGCGCGGACGAGGACATCTGCCGCGCGGCGGCCCACGACGCCGTCGGCGCCTACCGGCGCACCATGCGGCTGCTGGCCAGACTGCCGGCGCTCGACGCGTGGAACGCCATCGCGGACGAGGAACTCGTCTCGCACACCGACGCCCACGATCTGCTGGGCACGCTGGAGCGGGTCTCGGAGAAGGCCCGCGCGAACACCAGCGGCCGGTTCGCGGCCAGGTCCACCGAGCCGACCGGGGACGGCGGACGCCGCTTCGTCGACGCGCCGCCGGTGCTGCGCCGGATACCGGACGCCGAGGCCGCCCGGGTGGCAGCCTCCCTCGAGGAGTACCTGGGCACGCTCCCGCCGGACCGCCACCCGCTGCTCGCCCGGCACGCGGTGCACGACGTGGCGTTCCGCGTCGTCGGCACCGGCAGCGTGGGCACCCGCTCGTATGTCGTGCTGCTCCTGGACCACCGGGGCGAGCCGCTGGTCCTCCAGGTGAAGGAGGCCCGCCCCTCGGCGCTCGTACCGCATCTGGCGACGGCCGGCTTCGACGCCCCCGAGGCCGGGCACGAGGGCCGGCGCGTGGTCCACGGCCAGAAGCGGATGCAGGTCATAAGCGACAGCCTGCTGGGCTGGACGACGGTCGACGGCCGCCCCTTCCAGGTGCGTCAGTTCCGCAACCGCAAGGGCAGCGTCGACCCGGCGGCGCTGGCCGCCGACCAGGTCGACGACTACGCCCGGATGACCGGAGCCCTGCTGGCCCGCGCCCACTCGCACAGTGCCGACCCCCGTCTGATCGCCGGCTACTGCGGCAAGAACGACGAGCTGGACGAGGCTGTGGCCACCTTCGCCGTCTCCTACGCCGACCGCACGGAGGCGGATCACACGGATCTGGTGAGGGCGGTGCGGTCGGGACGGATCGCGGCGGAGACCGGGGTGTGAGCGGGCGTCCCGGGCAGGCGCGCACGGCCGGCCGGGCAGTGCGCCACCGGAGCGGGCGTGACGTCCGGCCGGGTGGCCTACGCTGTCCGGGTGACGACCTCGGAAGGTGAGCAGGGTGGCGGCGGCGCGGAGCGGACGCCCGGTGGCGGTGACGCGGCGCGGCCCGAGGACCGGCTGGAGCAGGCCGTACGGGCGGCCGAGCAGGCGCTGATCGAGTTCGAGATCGCCGTGGAGACCTTCCGCGTCGAGGTCGAGAACTTCTCCCGGCTGCACGAACGGAAGCTCGGCCCGGTGTACGCCCGCCTCGAGGAGCTGGACGCCCGGATCCTGGAGGCGAAGGCGTCCCGCAGCGACGACCCCGATGACCGGCGCCTGGCCGACGAGGCGCGTGCCCGGCTCATGCCGATCCCCGGCGTCGAGGAGCTGATGAACGGCTGGATGGACGGGGACGGTCTGTTCCCCGAGGCCACCGCCATGCTCACGGACCAGCCGGTGCGGCCTCCGCAGCGGGTGCGGCCCAGCGAGGAGGCCCGCAAGCTCTACCGCGACCTCGCCCGCAAGGCCCACCCGGACCTGGCGCAGGAGGACGAGGAACGTGCCCGCCGCGAGGAATTCATCACCCGCGTCAACGCCGCCTACGCCCGCGGCAGCGAGGCGGAGCTGCGGGAACTCGCCGAGGAGTGGGCCGCCGGCCCGGAGCTGAAGCGCGTGCCGAGCGCCGGTGAGGAGCTCTACGCCCGCCTCGAATGGCTCTCCCGGCGCAAGGAACTGCTCACGCTGGTCGCCAAGGAGCTCGAGGAGAGCGCCATCGGCTCGATGCTCCGCCTCGCCCCGGACGACCCCGACCGGCTGCTCGAGGAGATCGCCGGTCAGCTTCAGGCACAGGTGACCGAGCGCGAGGCCGAGCTGGCCGCTCTGCTGGCCTGAGCTCGCGTCCGCCGGGTCGGGTAGCGTCGTGGGCATGAGTTTTGGAGCTGGTGTGCCCACGGTCCAGGTCGCGGACCTCAAGGACGGCGACTTCCTGCTGGACGTCCGGGAGGACGACGAGTGGAAGGCCGGTCACGCCGAAGGGGCGCTGCACATCCCCATCAGCGAGTTCGTGGCCCGCTACGGGGAGCTGACCGGGGCCGCCCCGCAGGACGGCCGCGTCCATGTGATCTGCCGCTCCGGGGGGCGGTCGGCCCAGGTCACGATGTACCTGGCGCAGCAGGGTATCGACGCCGTGAATGTGCAGGGCGGCATGCAGGTGTGGGAGTCCGCCGGCCGCCCGGTCGTCACCGACGACGGAGAGCCGGGGCACGTCCTCTAGCGGGCCGGGGCCGCGGGCTCCTACCGGTCGAAGTCCAGTTCCACCCTCTCCGTCACCGGATGCGACTGGCAGGCCAGGACGTAGCCCGCTTCCGTCTCCTCCGATTCCAGTGCGAAGTTGCGGTCCATCCGCACCTCGCCCGTGACGAGGAAGGCGCGGCAGGTGCCGCACACCCCGCCCTTGCAGGCGTAGGGCGCGTCGGGCCGGTTGCGCAGCACCGTGTCCAGCAGGGACTCGCCGGCCCGGACGGGCCAGGTGCCGCCGCGCCCGTCGAGCCGGGCGGTGACCGTGCTGTGCGCGGGGGCGGGCGTCGTGGAGACGGTCGCCGTACCGGCGTCCACGTGGAAGACCTCCTGGTGGACGCGGGAGCGGGCGACCCCCAGTCCGCGCAGCGCCCGCTCGGCGCCTTCGACCAGTCCGTACGGCCCGCACAGGAACCAGCCGTCCACCTGTTCCACCGGCAGCAGCGCCGGCAGCAGCCCGGTCAGCCGCTCCTGGTCCAGCCGTCCGGACGGCAGTCCCGCCTGCTGCTCCTCACGGGAGAGCACCGTCACCAGCTGGAACCGCTCGGGGTAGCGGTCCTTCAGGTCGGCGACCTCCTCCAGGAACATGGTGGAAGCGGTCGTCCGGTCGCTGCGGATCAGGCAGAACCTGGCCTTCGGTTCGCGGGCGAGGAGGGTCGAGACGATCGACAGCACCGGGGTGATACCGCTGCCACCGACGACCGCCGCGTACCTGCCGGGCGCGGGAGGAAGCGTGAAGCGGCCGGCCGGGGTCATCACCTCCAGCTCGTCGCCGAGGCCGATCTCCTTGAGCGCGAACGTGGAGAAGGCGCCGCCCTCGACCAGCCGCACACCGACCCGGAGGGTGCTCGGCGCCTCGCCGTTGGGGGCGGGGGAGCAGATGGAGTAGGTGCGCCGTATCTCCCGTCCGTCGGCGGTGCGCCGCAGGGCCAGATGCTGGCCGGGGGCGTACCGGTACTCCTCGCGCAGGTGTGCGGGGACGGCGAGGGTGAGGGCGACGGAGTCGTCGGTGAGCCGGTCGACCGCGGCCACCCGGAGCCGGTGGAAGCGGGCCATCACAACTCCTTGAAGTGGTCGAACGGTTCACGGCAGGCGAGACACCGGCGCAGCGCCTTGCACGCGGTGGACGAGAAACGGCTGAGCAGTTCGGTCTCGGCGGACCCGCAGTGCGGACAGTGGACGGGGGCCGGTCCTTCGTCCGGCCGGGTGGTGCGGGTCGCCCCGAGCTCCACCCGCACCGGGCCGGAGGAGGCCGCCCGCACGCGGGGCGGGGCGATGCCGAACTCCCGCAGTTTGCGCCGCCCTTCGTCCGTGATGTCGTCGGTCGACCAGGCGGGCGCGAGCACCGTGCGCACGGTGACCTCGCGCACCCCGTGCTCGCGCAGCACCCGCTCTATGTCGAGGCTCATCGCCTCGATGGCCGGGCAGCCGGTGTAGGTCGGGGTCAGTTCGACCTCGACGGATTCCGCCCCGCGCAGGTGCACCGCGCGCACCACGCCGAGCTCGCGCAGGGTCAGCACCGGGAGTTCGGGGTCGGGCACCGATCCCGCGAGCTCCAGGAGTTCCGCCTCCAGCGGGGTGGTGGTCACCATGCCGCCCCCGGGTGGCTGCGGTGCAGGTGCTGCATTTCGGCGAGCATCCGGCCGAAGGGTTCGGTGTGCAGGCCCTGACGGCCCGCACCGGCCGCCCATGCTCCCGTGCGTGGGCCCTCGGGAAGCGTGAGCGTGGACCGGCGCAGCACCTCGCCGGTCCACTCCAGCCAGGCCGCCTCGAGACCGGTCCAGTCGACGTCGACGCCCTCGACCGGCTGGAACATCTCGCCGGTGTAGCGCCATAGGGCGTCCACGGCCCGCTGCATCCGCGCACGGCTCTCGTCCGTGCCGTCACCGAGGCGCAGGGTCCACTGCTCGGCGTGGTCGCGGTGGTAGGCGGTCTCCTTGACGGCTTTCCCGGCCAGCGGCGCGAACGGACCGTCACCCGCGGCCAGTTCTCCGTACAGGAGGAACTGGTGGGCGGAGAAGAACAGCTGTCGGGCAATGGTGTGGGCGAAGTCGCCGTTGGGCTGTTCCACCAGCTGGAGGTTGCGGAAGGCCCGCTCCTCGCGCAGATAGGCGAGTTCGTCCTCGTCGCCGACCATCGACAGCAGGACCCGGGCCTGGCCCAGCAGGTCCAGGGCGATGTTGGCGAGGGCGACCTCCTCCTCCAGCACGGGGGCGTGGCCGGCCCACTCGCCCAGGCGGTGGGAGAGCACCAGGGCGTCGTCTCCGAGGGCGAGCGCGGCGGCCGTGGCGGCGGTGGTCCCGGCGGGTGTCGTCGTCACAGGTGCTGCACCCCCTCGGGGATCTCGTAGAACGTCGGGTGCCGGTAGGGCTTGTCGGCGGCCGGTTCGAAGAACGGGTCCTTCTCGTCGGGAGAGGAGGCGGTGATCGCGGTCGACGGAACGACCCAGATCGAGACGCCCTCGCCGCGCCGGGTGTACAGATCGCGGGCGTTGCGCAGGGCGAGCTCCGCGTCCGGCGCGTGCAGGCTGCCGGCGTGGGTGTGGGACAGTCCCCGGCGCGAGCGCACGAAGACCTCCCACAGGGGCCAGTCGGTGTGGGTCATGCTCGCGTCGCTCCTGTCTCGCCGTTCATGTGCTTGGCCGCGTGGGCCGCTGCCGCGTCCCTGACCCAGGCGCCCTCCTCGTGGGCCCGCCTGCGCCGGGTCAGGCGCTCTTCGTTGCACGGGCCGTTGCCCTTGAGGACCTCCCAGAACTCCGCCCAGTCGATGGCGCCGAAGTCGTGGTGCCCGCGCTCCTCGTTCCACTTCAGGTCCGGGTCGGGGAGGGTGAGACCGAGGGACTCGGCCTGGGGAACGCAGATGTCGACGAAGCGCTGGCGCAGCTCGTCGTTGGAGTGGCGCTTGATCTTCCAGGCCATCGACTGCGCGGAGTGCTGCGACTCGTCATCGGGCGGGCCGAACATCATCAGTGACGGCCACCACCAGCGGTCCACCGCGTCCTGTGCCATCGCGTGCTGCTCCGTGGTGCCCTTGCTGAGGGCCAGCAGCAGCTCGTAGCCCTGGCGCTGGTGGAAGGACTCCTCCTTGCAGACGCGGACCATGGCGCGCGCGTACGGTCCGTAGGAGCAGCGGCACAGGGGTACCTGGTTGGTGATCGCCGCGCCGTCCACGAGCCAGCCGATCGCGCCGACGTCCGCCCAGGTCAGCGTGGGGTAGTTGAAGATCGAGGAGTACTTCTGGCGGCCGGAGTGCAGCTTGTCGAGCAGTTCTTCGCGGCTGGTGCCGAGCGTTTCGGCGGCGCTGTAGAGGTACAGGCCGTGCCCGGCCTCGTCCTGCACCTTGGCCATCAGGATCGCCTTGCGGCGCAGCGAGGGCGCGCGCGTGATCCAGTTGGCCTCCGGCTGCATGCCGATGATCTCGGAGTGCGCGTGCTGTGCGATCTGCCGGACCAGCGTGGCTCGGTAGGCGTCCGGCATCCAGTCGCGCGGCTCGATCCGCTCGTCGGCGGCGACGGCCGCGTCGAAGGCGTGCTCGCGGCCGGCGGTGTCGTCCGCGCCCGCCATCACGTCGTACGCCCGGCTGCCCGCCGTATCGCGGGCGGCTGCTGTCGCCATGAGGTCCCCCTCGACCTGGATTTCCGGAGCACGCTCCCGACCGATCGTTCGGTTCGTGCGATTCCATGGTGAGACGGGCACCGCGAGGTGTCAACCGCTGTGGATAACCTGCGGGTGCCGCTGTGGACCACGGTGCTCGGCCCGCGCATGTGGTGACGGCCACAGCGGGAGTCCAGGGGGACTGTGCCCGGGCGTCCGGTGGTGAGTACCGTTCCGTGCGACGCGGCGGAGCGGTCGTGCGGGGCGGGACGAATCCCCGCGGCCGGGGTGAAGCGGCGACGGACCGGGATCGGTGGATCGGGGCGGAATGAACGCGTACGACAAGGGCTCGGACGCCCGGCACGGGCCTGCAGGGCAGGGCAGCGGGCCGGACCCGAGTCCCGCCCCGCCCGTGTACCCGGCCGGCCCGCCCGTGCCCGGGGTCCCGCCGGTCGGCCCCGTCCACCCGGCGGCGTACGGCCCGCCCCCACCGCACTCCCCCGACCCCGGCCCCGATTCCGGCCCCGGTCCCGTCCCGGGGCACGGCCCCGCCCCCATGACGGGCCCGCCCGTCATGGGGGCGGGCCCGCCCGCCGAACCCCGTACCGGCGTGGCCGCCCTCTCTCTGCGCTACCGGATCGGCGCCGCGCTCGCGCTCGCGGGCGTCGCCGTGGGGGTGTGTGTCCACCTCGGCATGATGTTCCTGCACGTCGCGCCTTCGAACACGGTCAGCAAGCAGCACGGCGAGACGATCCAGAACTGGGTCTACCCGGAGTTCGAGCAGAACTGGAAGCTGTTCGCGCCGAACCCCCTGCAGCAGAACGTCGCCGTCCAGGTGCGTGCCGAGATCCGTACGGCGGACGGGACGTCACGGACCACCGGCTGGTACGACCTGTCCGCGCAGGACGGCCGGGCCATCGAAGGCAACCCGCTGCCCAGCCACACCCAGCAGAACGAACTGCGTCGCGCCTGGGACTTCTTCGTCTCGACGCACGACGACGAGAACCGGCCGGTGGGTTTGCGCGGGGCACTCTCCGAGGCGTATCTGCGCCGCATCATGGCGATGCGCCTCGACCGCGCGGGCGCGGCCGGTGCGGACGGTGTCGTCGACCGCGTCCAGGTCCGCTCGCGCACCACCAACGTGCCGCCGCCGGACTGGAGCGACGAGAAGATCTCCACCACGCCCGTGTACCGCACCCTGCCCTGGTGGTCACTGCGCGAGGACGAGACCCGGGGAGGTGTCGGGTGAACCGCTTCTCGCCGGTCCTCTCCCGGGTGATCGCCCGGGGCACCGACTCCGCGCTCGGCCCGCACCAGACCGCCGTGATCCGCATCGGCTTCAGCCTGACCTGGCTGCTGTTCCTGCTGCGCGAGTTCCCGCACCGCCAGGAGCTGTACGGCCCCGACGGGCCCTGGGACTTCGGCCTCGCCGAGCAGCTGGTCGGGACGAACGGCGCCTTCACCGTGCTGCTGTGGTCCGACAGCCAGATCTGGTTCGAGGCGGTCTACACGCTGGCCGCGCTGTGGAGCCTCCTGCTGCTGCTGGGCTGGCGCACCCGCACCATGTCGGTGCTGTTCATGGTGGGGGTGCTGGGGCTGCAGAACCGCAGCGTGTTCATGGGGGACGGCGGCGACAACGTCCTGCACCTGATGGCCGTCTACCTGGTCTTCACCCGCTGCGGCCAGGTCTGGTCACTGGACGCGTGGCGGACGCGCCGCGCGGCCGAGGCCGGCGCGCGGGGGGAGCGACCACGTGACCGGGTCGGCCCGGCCCTGTGGAGCGTGCTGGGTTTCCTGCTGCTCCTGGCCACACTGGCGGGACGGATGGACGGGGACTGGTTCATACCGGCGCTGCTGTGGGCCGTTTGGCTCGCGCAGGCGCTGTGGTGGCTGGTCGGACGTCGCGCGAGGACCGCCCAGCCGCGGATCCTGCTGGACGTCGTCGCGAACACCGTGCACAACGGCGCGCTGCTGGTGATCATGGCGGAGGCGTGCCTGATCTACGCCACGGCCGGCTGGTACAAGGTGCAGGGCTCCCGCTGGCAGGACGGCACCGCCGTCCACTACCCGCTCCACCTGGAGTACTTCTCCCCCTGGCCGGCCCTCGCGGACCTGCTGACGGCCAGCGGGGGCCTGGTGATGCTGGTGACCTATGCGACGGTCGCCGTACAGGTCGCCTTCCCGTTCACCCTGTTCAACCGGCGGGTCAAGAACGTCCTGCTGAGTTTCATGATCCTTGAGCACGCGGTGATCGCCGTCGCGCTCGGGCTGCCCTTCTTCTCCCTGGCGATGATCGCGGCCGACGCGGTCTTCCTGCCGACGTCCTTCCTGCGCCGTCTGGGCAACCTGGCGGCACGCGTGCGTGGGAGGCTGCGCCCGCGCGGGGGCCGGGCACCGGTTCCGGGACCGCGGTCCCCGGCCGACCCGCCCGTCGGCGGGATCCCCGCTCCGCTGGAGGCGGCTCCGGCAGCCGGTGGGGCGCCGGGCCCGCGCACGTAGGCTGCAGGCCATGACCGACCCCGCCCGCACCGCGGGACCCGAGAACCCGGCCGACCCGGTGTCCGCCTGGCGCCGCCTGGCCGGCGAAGCCGTCCTGCTCGACGGATTCCACGCGCTCAAGCACGCGGTGCGCTTCGGGGCGGAGGTGCGGACGGCGCTCGCCGCGGACCGGGGCGCCGCGCTCGCCCTCGCCGACGAACTGGCCGGGGACGTACGGGAGGCGCTGGCGGAGCTGCTGACCGAGGTGCCGCACGAGACGTACGCCTCGCTCGTGCCGCGCCCGCACCCGACCGCCGTGGCCGCCCTCGCCGTACGCCCCTCCCGCGCGGGCAACCTGGAGAAGCTGGCGCACACGCCGCGCACCGCGCCCGTGGTGGTCCTGGACAACCCGCGCAACCTCGGCAACGCGGGCGCGGTGATCCGGCTGGCCGCCGGTTTCGGGGCGACCGGTGTCGTGACCACCGGCACGCTCGATCCCTGGCACCCCACGGTGGTGCGCGGCGGGGCCGGGCTGCACTTCGCCACCGCCGTGGAGCGGATGGCCGTCGGAGAACTGCCACCGGGACCGGTCTTCGCGCTCGACCCCGAGGGCGAGGACATCCGCTCCCTGAAGCTGCCGGACGACGCGCTGCTCGCCTTCGGCTCCGAGCGCAGCGGACTGTCGCCCGAACTGCGCGCGCGGGCCGACCATCTGGTGGCGCTGCCGATGCGCCCCCAGGTGTCCAGCTACAACCTCGCGACCAGTGTGGCCATGACGCTGTACCACTGGAGCGCAACCGGGGGCGCACCTCACGCCTCCTAGGCCTCCTTGCGGACCTCGACCACCCGGAACCGGTTGGCCACGAAGGCGCCGTCGCACAGGGCCGCGTTGGCCGCCGGGTTGCCGCCGGAGCCGTGGAAGTCGGAGAAGGCGGCCGTCTGGTTGACGTACACCCCGCCGGTGAGGTTCAGGGAGAGCTGGGCGGCCTCCTCCAGACAGACCTCACGCACCGTCTCCTCGACCTCCGGGGACGTCGTGTACGCGCCGACCGTCATCGCGCCCTTCTCGCGGACCGTCCGCCGCAGCAGCTCCGCCGCGTCGTCGGCCGAGTCGACGGCGACGGCGAAGGAGACCGGGCCGAAGCACTCGCTCATGTAGGCGGCCTCGGCGTCCGGCTTCGCACCGTCCAGCTTCACGATCACCGGCGTACGGACCACCGCACCCGGGAACTCGGGGTGGGCGATCTCGCGGGAGGCGAGGGCGACCTCGCCCAGACCGGCGGCGGCCTCCAGCCGGGCCTTGACGTCCGGGTTGACGATCGCGCCCAGCAGCGCGTTCGCGCGGGCGTCGTCGCCCAGCAGGCCGTCGACGGCCTTCGCGAGGTCGGCGGCGACCTCGTCGAACGACTTGGGGCCCTGATCGGTGGCGATGCCGTCGCGCGGGATCAGCAGGTTCTGCGGGGTGGTGCACATCTGGCCGCTGTACAGGGACAGGGAGAACGCCAGGTTGGCCAGCATCCCCTTGTAGTCGCCGGTCGACTCCACGATCACCGTGTTGACGCCGGCCTTCTCCGTGTACACCTGCGCCTGGCGCGCGTTGCCCTCCAGCCAGTCGCCGAACTCGGTGGAGCCGGTGTAGTCGATGATCCGGATCTCCGGGCGGGTGGCGAGGGTCTTGGCGATGCCCTCACCGGGCCGCTCGGCGGCCAGCGCCACCAGGTTCGGGTCGAAACCCGCCTCGGTGAGCACCTGGCGGGCCACCTGGACGGTGAGCGCGAGCGGCAGCACCGCGCGGGGGTGCGGCTTGACCAGGACCGCGTTGCCGGTGGCGAGGGAGGCGAACAGGCCCGGGTAGCCGTTCCACGTCGGGAAGGTGTTGCAGCCGATGACGAGACCGATGCCGCGCGGGACCGGGACGAACTGCTTGGTGAGCGCCAGCGGGTCGCGCTTGCCCTGCGGCTTGGTCCACTCCGCGGTGTCCGGCGTGCGGACCTGCTCCACGTACGCGTAGGCCACCGCTTCCATGCCGCGGTCCTGCGCGTGCGGACCGCCCGCCTGGAACGCCATCATGAACGCCTGACCGGAGGTGTGCATGACCGCGTGGGCGAACTCCATCGTGCGGTCGCTGATCCGCTTGAGGATCTCCGCGCAGACCACCGCGCGGGCCTCCGCGCCCGCGTCGCGCCAGGCGCGCATCCCGGCCTTCATGGCGGGCAGCAGCTCGTCCAGGTCCGCGTGCGGATAGCTCACGCCCAGCTCGATGCCGTACGGGGAGGTCTCGCCGTCCACCCAGCCGTCCGTGCCCGGCTGGCCGAGGTCGAGGCGGGTGCCGAGCAGGGCGTCGAACGCGGCCTTGCCCGCCGCCATGTCCAGGCTGCCGTTCTCCCCGTACGCCTTGGGGTGCTCGGGGTGCGGGGACCAGTACGCGCGCGTGCGGATCGCTTCCAGCGCCTGGTCCAGGGTGGGACGGTGGCGGGCGATCAGCTCGTGCGCCGTGAGTTCGGCGGCCATGCGGGACCAACTCCTCGTCTCAGGAACTCTTCGTCGAGCTCATGGACCTGTGCGGAAACGTAGGCAGGAACGGGCGGTCAGAGTTAGGGTAACCGAACGATCGGTCGGGACAAGGGGGTCCGCCGCATCTGTGGAAAACCCCGTGCGGGAGGATCGCGCACATGACAGCACTCGACCTCAGCAGTCCCGTGGCCGTGGTCGGCACCGGCACCATGGGCCAGGGAATCGCCCAGGTCGCGCTGGTCGCGGGCCATCCTGTGCGGCTGTACGACGCCGCCCCGGGGCAGGCCCGGCAGGCGGCCGACGCCATCGCCGCCCGGCTCGACCGGCTGGTGGAGAAGAAGCGGATCGGCGCCGCCGAGCGGGACGCCGCGCGTGCCCGTCTCCAGCCCGTCGACGAGCTGAGCGGTCTCGCCGGCTGCTCCCTGGTGGTCGAGGCGGTCCTGGAGCGGCTCGACGTCAAGCAGGAGCTGCTGCGGGCGGTGGAGGACGTCGTCTCCGACGACTGCCTGCTCGCCACCAACACCTCCTCCCTGTCGGTCACGGCGATCGGCGGCGCCCTGCGCGTGCCCGGACGCTTCCTGGGCCTGCACTTCTTCAACCCCGCGCCGCTGCTGCCGCTCGTCGAGGTCGTCTCCGGGTTCGCGACCGACGTCACCAGCGCCACGCGCGCGTTCGAGACCGCCCGCGCCTGGGGCAAGACACCCGTCGCCTGCGCCGACACCCCCGGCTTCATCGTCAACCGCGTCGCCCGGCCCTTCTACGCCGAGGCCTTCGCGGTGTACGAGTCCCAGGGCGCCGACCCGGCCACCATCGACGCGGTGCTGCGCGAGTCCGGCGGTTTCCGGATGGGCGCCTTCGAGCTGACCGACCTCATCGGCCAGGACGTCAACGAGTCCGTCACCCACTCGGTGTGGCAGTCCTTCTTCCAGGACGTGCGCTTCACGCCGTCCCTGGCGCAGCGCCGGCTGGTCGAGTCCGGCCGGCTCGGCCGCAAGACCGGGCACGGCTGGTACGACCACCGGGAAGGCGCCGAGCGTCCCGAACCGCACACCGCCGAGCCCGCCGAACCGCCCGCGTACGTCGTCGCCGAGGGCGACCTGGGACCGGCCTCGGAACTGCTCGCCCTGATCCGTGAGGCGGGCATCGAGGTGCGCGCGCAGGACGAGGACGGCGGCACCCGGCTGGTGCTGCCCGGCGGCGGACAACTGGTGCTCGCCGACGGCCAGACCTCCGTGGAGTTCCTCGACGTCGTCTACTTCGACCTCGCCCTCGACTACCGCACGGCCACGCGGATCGCCCTGTCCCACTGCCAGGACACCTCCGCACGGACCGTCGCCGAGGCCGTCGGCCTGTTCCAGGCGCTCGGCAAGAAGGTCAGTGTCATCGGGGACGTCCCCGGAATGATCGTCGCGCGGACGGTGGCCCGGATCATCGACCTCGCGCACGACGCCGTCGCCAGGGGCGTGGCCACCGAGGACGACATCGACACCGCGATGCGGCTGGGCGTCAGCTACCCCCTCGGCCCCTTCGAGTGGGGCCGCCGTCTCGGCCGCGGCTGGGCGAGCTCCCTGCTCGCGGATCTGCACGAGCGCGAACCGTCCGGCCGCTACGCTCCCTCCCTCGCCCTCTCCCGCCACGCGTGCGCCACCGGGAAGCGGGAGGACACCCCATGACCACCGCCAGGCGCGACACGTACACGCCGGAGACGTTGCTGTCCGTCGCCGTCGGGGTGTTCAACGAGCGCGGCTACGACGGCACCTCCATGGAGCACCTCTCCAGGGCCGCCGGCATCTCCAAGTCGTCGATCTACCATCACGTGGCCGGCAAGGAGGAACTGCTGCGCCGCGCGGTGAGCCGGGCGCTGGACGGGCTCTTCGGCATCCTCGAGGAGGAGCACGCGCGCGTGGGGCGCGCCGCCGAGCGTCTGGAATACGTCGTACGGCGCATGGTCGAGGTGCTGATCGCCGAGCTGCCGTACGTGACGCTGCTGCTGCGGGTGCGCGGCAACACGGACACCGAACGGTGGGCGCTGGAGCGGCGCCGCGAGTTCGACCACCGGGTAGCCGCGCTGCTGAAGGCGGCGGCGGCCGAGGGGGACGTGCGCGAGGACATAGAGGTGCGCCTGGTGACCCGGCTGGTCTTCGGGATGATCAACTCGATCGCGGAGTGGTACCGGCCGGACCAGCGCGGCATGGATGAACGCGAGGTGGCCGACGCGGTGGCGCGGCTGGCCTTCGGAGGGTTGCGCAAGGCCGTCTGAGGCCGTTCCCGGCCGACCCCTGCGCCGTCTCAACCCTGGGGCTCCAGGTCCTCCTCCTCGAACACCAGCAGGGTGCGCGTGCTCAGTACCTCGGGGATGGCCTGAAGCCGGGTGAGCACCAGTTCGCGCAGCGTCCGGTTGTCGGGCGTGTGCACCAGCAGCAGTACGTCGAAATCCCCGCCGACCAGCGCGATGTGGGAGGCGCCGGGGAGCTGTCTGAGCTGCTCGCGGACCGTGCGCCAGGTGTTCTGGACGATCCTCAGCGTGATGTAGGCGGACGTCCCGTGACCGGCCCGCTCGTGGTCGACACGGGCCCCGAAGCCCCTGATGACGCCGTCCTCGAGGAGCCGGTTGATCCGCGCGTAGGCGTTCGCGCGGGAGACATGGACCCGTTCGGCGACCGAGCGTATGGACGCGCGTCCGTCCGCCTGGAGCATGCGCAGGATGTCCTGGTCGATCGCGTCCAGGGGCCGCGCGGGAGGCGGCTGCCCCATCCCCTCCTGGCTCTCGGCCATTTGTTCAGATGCCACCCGCCCCCACCTCTCCGCTGTGGACGTACTGCATCCATCACAGGGTGTGGAGAACCGTTTGTCCACAGCCTGGTGCCACCTGTAGCCAAAATGTGCCGGCGACCGAACAATCGGTTGGTGAGGCGCGTCACAGACGCCGCGCCTCCGACATCCCACGAGGAGGTGCCGTCATGACGGTCATGGAGCAGCGGGGGGCCTACCGGCCGACCCCGCCGCCCGCCTGGCAGCCCCGTACCGACCCCGCGCCGCTGCTGCCGGACGCGGAGCCGTACCGTGTCCTCGGCACCGGGGCCGCCGCCGAGGCCGACCCGGAGCTGCTGCGCCGGCTGTACGCGGAGCTGGTGAGGGGCCGTCGGTACAACGCGCAGGCCACCGCCCTCACCAAGCAGGGCCGTCTCGCGGTCTACCCCTCCAGCACCGGCCAGGAGGCCTGCGAGGTCGCTGCCGCGCTGGTGCTCGAAGAGCGCGACTGGCTCTTCCCGAGCTACCGCGACACCCTTGCCGTCGTCGCCCGCGGGGTGGACCCCGTGGAGGCCCTCACCCTGCTGCGCGGCGACTGGCACACCGGGTACGACCCCCACGAGCACCGCGTGGCCCCGCTGAGCACCCCGCTCGCCACCCAGCTGCCGCACGCCGTGGGTCTTGCGCACGCCGCCCGCCTCAAGGGCGACGACGTCGTCGCGCTCGCCATGGTGGGCGACGGCGGCACCAGCGAGGGCGACTTCCACGAGGCGCTGAACTTCGCGGCCGTCTGGCAGGCGCCGGTGGTCTTCCTCGTGCAGAACAACGGCTTCGCGATCTCCGTACCGCTCGCCAAGCAGACCGCGGCCCCGTCGCTGGCCCACAAGGCCGTCGGCTACGGCATGCCCGGCCGCCTGGTCGACGGGAACGACGCCGTCGCCGTGCACGAGGTCCTGGCCGACGCCGTGCGCCGCGCCCGCGCGGGCGGCGGTCCGACCCTGGTCGAGGCGATCACGTACCGCGTGGAGGCGCACACCAACGCCGACGACGCGACCCGTTACCGGGGCGACGCCGAGGTGGAGACCTGGAAGCAGCACGACCCGATCGCACTGATCGAGCAGGAGCTGACCGGGCGCGGACTGCTCGACGAGGCCGGCGCCGAGACCGCGCGCCAGGACGCCGAGGCCATGGCCGCATCCTTGCGGGCCCGCATGAACCAGAACCCCGCGCTCGACCCCATGGACCTCTTCGCGCACGTCTACGCCGAGCCCACCCCCCAGCTGGAGGAGCAGCGGGAGCAGCTGCGGGCCGAGCTGGCGGCCGAGGCCGGGCCGGAAGAAGGGGCGCAGCGATGACCACCGTCGCCGTCAAGCCGGCCACCATGGCGCAGGCCCTCACGCGCGCGATGCGCGACGCCATGGCCGCCGACGCGTCCGTGCACGTCATGGGCGAGGACGTCGGCGCCCTCGGCGGTGTCTTCCGGGTCACCGACGGGCTCGCCAGGGAGTTCGGCGAGGACCGCTGCATGGACACGCCGCTGGCCGAGGCGGGGATCCTGGGTACGGCCGTCGGCATGGCCATGTACGGCCTGCGCCCGGTCGTGGAGATGCAGTTCGACGCGTTCGCCTACCCGGCGTTCGAACAGCTCGTCTCGCACGTGGCGAAGATGCGCAACCGCACGCGCGGGAAGATGCCCCTGCCGCTCACCATCCGTGTCCCCTACGGCGGCGGCATCGGCGGCGTCGAGCACCACAGTGACTCCTCCGAGGCGTACTACATGGCGACTCCGGGGCTCCATGTCGTCACGCCCGCGACCGTCGCGGACGCCTACGGCCTGCTGCGCGCCGCCATCGCCTCCGACGACCCGGTCGTCTTCCTGGAGCCCAAGCGGCTGTACTGGTCGAAGGACTCCTGGAACCCGCAGGAGCCGACGGCCGTTGAACCGATAGGCCGTGCGGTGGTGCGGCGCTCCGGCCGTAGCGCCACGCTCATCACCTACGGGCCGTCCGTCCCCGTCTGCATGGAGGCGGCCGAGGCGGCCCGGGCCGAGGGCTGGGACCTCGAGGTCGTCGATCTGCGCTCCCTGGTGCCGTTCGACGACGGGACGGTGTGCGCCTCGGTACGGCGGACGGGACGCGCGGTCGTCGTCCACGAGTCGGGTGGCTTCGGCGGCCCGGGCGGTGAGATCGCGGCCCGGGTCATGGAGCGCTGCTTCCACCATCTGGAGGCGCCGGTGCTGCGTGTGGCCGGGTTCGACCTGCCGTATCCGCCACCGATGCTGGAGCGCCACCACCTGCCCGGTGTGGACCGGATCCTGGACGCCGTGGGGCGCCTGCAGTGGGAGGCCGAGAGCTGATGGCACAGGTGCTGGAGTTCAAGCTGCCCGACCTCGGTGAGGGACTCACCGAGGCGGAGATCGTGCGCTGGCTGGTGGAGGTCGGTGACGTCGTCGCCGTGGACCAGCCGGTCGTCGAGGTCGAGACGGCCAAGGCGATGGTGGAGGTGCCCTGCCCCTACGGCGGTGTGGTCACGGCCCGCTTCGGTGCGGAGGGCACGGAACTGCCCGTCGGTGCTCCGCTGCTGACGGTGGCGGTGGGGGAGGCGGACGAGGGCCGCACGGGCGCCGGCGCGGACGCGGGGGACGCGGGGGACGCCGCGGACGCCGGGGGAGCACCCGGCCGGGGACCGGCCACTGAGGGCTCCGGCAATGTCCTGGTCGGCTACGGCACCTCCGAGGCACCGGCCCGGCGCCGCCGGGTGCGCCCGGGGGAGACGGCACCAGCCGCGCCGGCCCCCCGCGCTCTGAACGGGCAGTTCAGGACCGCGGAGCCCGCCGACGCGCAGGCTCCCGCCTCCGGGGCCGCGGACGGACCCGTTCCGGTGATCTCCCCCCTGGTGCGCAGGCTGGCCCGGCAGAACGGCCTTGATCTGCGGGAGATGACCGGCTCCGGGCCCGACGGGCTGATCCTGCGGGCGGACGTGGAGTACGCGCTGCGCGCCGCCGGCACCCAGGGCCGTACGGACGTGCCGGCCGAGACACCGCGGACGGCGGGCGTACCGGCACCGGCCGGTCCCACGAGCACCCCGGCCCTCACCCGCGTCCCCCTCAAGGGCATCCGCGGTGCCGTCGCCGACAAGCTCTCCCGCAGCCGCACCGAGATACCGGACGCGACCTGCTGGGTGGACGCCGACGCGACGGAACTGATGCGGACCCGCGCGGCGATGAACGCGGCCGGCGGGCCGAAGATCTCCGTCCTCGCTCTGCTGGCCAGGATCTGCACCGCCGCGCTCGCCCGCTTCCCCGAGCTCAACTCCTCGGTGGACACCGGGGCCAGGGAGATCGTCCGGTACGACGGCGTGCACCTCGGCTTCGCCGCCCAGACCGACCGGGGGCTCGTGGTCCCCGTCGTACGGGACGCGCACACGCGGGACGCGGAGTCGCTCACGGCGGAGTTCGCCCGGCTGACCGAGGCGGCCCGGGCCGGGTCGCTGACGCCCGCGGAACTCACCGGCGGCACCTTCACGTTGAACAACTACGGCGTGTTCGGTGTCGACGGTTCCACACCCATCATCAACCACCCCGAGGCCGCCATGCTCGGCGTCGGCCGCATCGTCCCCAAGCCGTGGGTGCACGAGGGCGAGCTGGCAGTGCGGCAGGTCGTGCAGCTCTCGTTCACCTTCGACCACCGGGTCTGCGACGGCGGTACGGCGGGAGGCTTCCTGCGGTACGTGGCGGACTGCGTGGAGCAACCGGCGGTGCTGCTGCGAACGCTGTGAGTCCGCTTGCGACTCCTTCGCGGTCTCACCGACCGTGTCCGCGTGCCCCCGCGTTCACCGTGATCGTGGGGGCACGCATACTCGGGGGGTGACCGAGTATCAGCCACCCGGTGATCCGCCCGGTGATCCGCCCGGCGGTCCCTCCGGGCCGTCCACTGGCGTGTACGACGCCGTCGTGCTCGCCGGCGGTGCCGCCCGGCGGCTGGGGGGCGCCGACAAGCCCGGTGTGCGCGTCGGCGGACGGGCCCTGCTCGACCGGGTGCTCGCGGCCTGCGCCGACGCCCGCACCACGGTGGTCGTCTCCGACTCCCGGCCCACCGCACGGCCCGTGGTCTGGGCCCGCGAGGAGCCCCCGGGCGGCGGACCCCTGGCCGCGCTCGACGCCGGTCTCCGGCACACCACGGCCGGCCATGTCGTCCTGCTCTCCGCCGACCTGCCGTTCCTCGGCCGCCGCACCGTCGAGGCGCTGCTGGCCTCCCTCGGCAGCGGCACGGCCGACGGCGTGCTGCTGACCGACTCCGACGGCCGGGACCAGCCGCTCGTCGCCGCTTACCGGGCCGCGTCCCTGCGCCGCGAACTGACCGCGCTCACCGGCCGGCACGGCGGTCTGAGCGGACTCCCCCTGCGCCGGCTGACCGGCGCTCTCGACCTCACCCGTATCTCCGACCCGGTGGCGTCCTTCGACTGCGACACCTGGGACGACATCGCCACTGCCAGGGCACGCATCAGGGAGCATGGACACGTGTTGGATGAATGGATTTCCGCAGTCAAGGACGAGCTGGGCATCGACCTGGACGTCGACACCGGCGTGCTGCTCGACCTCGCCCGCGACGCCGCCCACGGCGTGGCCAGGCCCGCCGCGCCGCTGACCACCTTCCTCGTCGGCTACGCCGCCGCGCGGGCGGGCGGCGACCGTGAGGCCGTCGCCGAGGCGGCCCGCAAGGCCGCGGCGCTCGCGCTGCGCTGGGCGGAGGAGGACACCCGGCACACCCCGGACGCCCCATCTGCCACCGCCGCCGAGCCCGCCCCCGAACCCGATACCCGCCCGGACGCCGGATGACCGCCCACGGCACCCGGACCGACAAGGACGCCGACGATCTCGACGTCGAGGAGGCGCTCGCCCTCGTGAAGGATCGCCCCGAACGCTCCGTCGGCGACCACACCCCCGGTGGCAGGACGAGCCACCCGCACCATCGGGCAACCGCCTGGGCCGAGGCCCGCGCCCTCGCCGAACGCGCACCTCGCCACGGCACCCGAAGCCGCACCGGCTGTCTGACCCCGGTGGCCGTCCCCCTCGCCTCCACCCTCGGTCTCACGCTGGCCGCCCCCCTCACCGCCCTCACCGACCTGCCCTCCTTCGACACCTCGGCGATGGACGGCTGGGCGGTCTCCGGCCCCGGCCCTTGGGACGTACGGGAGGAAGGCGTCCTCGCCGGGCATGCCGGGCACGCACCGCTCACCGACGGCGAGGCCGTCCGTATCGCCACGGGCGCCCGTATCCCTCCGGACACCACCGCCGTGCTCCGCAGCGAACACGGCCGCACCGATGACAAGGGCCGGCTGCACGCCACCGCCACCGGCCGGGCACCGCACACCGTCACCCACGGCCAGGACATCCGCCCCCGCGGCCAGGAGTGCCGCAGCGGTGACCAGCTGCTGCCCGCGGGCACGCAGGTGACCCCGCCCGTCCTGGGCATGGCCGCCGCCGCCGGATACGACACCCTCATGGCCGTCCCCCGCCCCCGCGCCGCCGTGTTCGTCCTCGGCGACGAACTGCTCGGCGAGGGACTGCCGCACGACGGGCTGATCCGGGACGCGCTCGGCCCGCTGCTGCCGCCCTGGCTGCGCGCACTCGGCGCGGAGGTCACCGACGTAGGCCGGGTCGGTGACGACGATCAGGCGCTGTACGAGGCGATCCGCGCCTGTGACGCCGATGTCGTTGTCACCACCGGTGGCACCGCCGCGGGCCCGGTCGACCATGTGCACCCCACGCTGCGCCGCATCGGCGCCGAACTGCTCGTGGACGGCGTCATGGTGCGCCCGGGCCACCCCATGCTCCTGGCCCGCACCAAGGACAACCAGTACCTCGTCGGCCTGCCCGGCAACCCGCTGGCCGCCGTCTCCGGCCTGCTCACCCTCGCCGAGCCGCTCCTGCGGACCCTCGCGGCCCGCCCCGCCCCCGAGCCGTACATGCTGCCGCTGCGGGACGCGGTGCAGGGTCACCCGAACGACACCCGGCTGATTCCCGTCGCCCTGCGCGGCGACCGGGCGCTGCCGCTGCTCTACAACGGTCCGGCCATGCTGCGTGGTATCGCGGCGGCCGACGCGCTCGCTGTCGTACCTCCGGGTGGTTCGGGGCCCGGTGGGGAGGCGGAACTGCTCGACCTGCCCTGGGCGTCCGGGGGAAGCGGGGTGTGTTTCACGTGAAACTTCCGGGTCAGGACGCCATCGCTCGCCAGGCGGACGAACATCTGGTGACCCATCGGGTGAAACTCCCGAGGAAGCTGGTGGAGCATCCGATCCGCCAGGTCACCAAGCGGCTGTCGGTGGCTCTGGTGGTGCTCGTGGTGACGGCGTTCGTCGTGTACGCCGACCGTACGGGCTACAACGACAACTCCGACGGATCCATCGATCTCCTCGACGCGTTCTACTATGCGACCGTCACCCTCTCCACCACCGGGTACGGCGACATCACGCCGGTCAGTGACGGTGCCCGGCTCACCAACATCTTCGTCATCACGCCGTTGCGCGTGCTGTTCCTGATCATCCTGGTCGGCACCACCCTTGAGGCCCTCACCGAACGTACCCGGGAGGAGTGGCGACTGAACCGCTGGAGGTCCGCCTTGCGCGATCACACCGTTGTCGTCGGGTTCGGGACCAAGGGAAGGTCCGCGATCAAGACGGTCTGTGCGACAGGACTCCGGAAGGAGCAGGTCGTGGTGGTCGACCCCAGTGCGAAGGCGATCGAAGCGGCCACGGCGGACGGCTACGCGGGCGTCATAGGGGACGCCACGCGCAGTGAGGTGCTGAAGCGGGCCGAGGTGTACCGGGCACGGCAGATCATCATCGCGACGCAGCGCGACGACACGGCGGTCCTGGTAACGCTGACGGCGCGGCAGCTCAACCGCGGTGCGAAGATCGTGGCCGCGGTGCGCGAGGAGGAGAACGCCCCGCTGCTGAAGCAGTCGGGCGCCGACGCGGTCATCACCAGCGCCAGTGCGGCCGGGCGGCTGCTCGGGCTCTCGGTGCTCAGTCCTTCGGCCGGCATGGTCATGGAGGACCTCATCCAGCAGGGGACCGGGCTCGACATCGTCGAGCGGCCGGTCATAAAGGCCGAGGTGGGCAAGACTCCGCGCGAGACCAACGACCTGGTGGTGAGTGTCGTACGCGGACACCGGGTGCTCGGCTACGACGATCCGGACGTCGGGACGCTGGAGCTGACCGACCGGCTGATCACGATCGTGCGGGCGACGCCGGGCACCCAGATCGCACCCGACATCCGCCCGCTCCCCCGGAGCTGAGCCCCGGCCCCCGGAGCTGAGCCCCGGCCCCCCGGCCCCCGGCCCGGCTACTTGCGGTTGTAGAGCCGCATCGTGACCGGCCCGAAGACGAGCACGAACAGTGCGGCCCAGCCGAGCGTCCAGGCGACCTCGTCGGCCGGCCAGTCGCCCGCCATCAGTCCGCGCACCGCGGACGCGAGGTGGGTGACGGGGCTGTTGTTGACGAACGCCTGGAGCCAGCCCGGCATGGTGCGCGGGTCGACGAAGACGTTGGACAGGAAGGTGAGCGGGAAGATCACCATCATGCTGACGCCCATCACCGACTTCTCCGTGCGCAGCATCAGCCCGAACATCGTCCAGATCCACGAGAAGGCGAAGGAGAACAGCACCAGCAGCGCGATGCCGGCGAGCACTCCGTGGACCCCGCCGTCCGCGCGGTAGCCGAGGATCATGCCGACGGTCAGCATCACCACCGACGCGATGGTGTAGCGCAGGGCGTCGCCGAGCAGATAACCGACCATCGTCGACGGCCGCCAGATCGGCAGGCTGCGGAACCGGTCGAAGACACCCTTCTCGATGTCCGTGTTGACCGAGACGCCGGTGTACATCGTGATCATCACGACCGACATCACCAGGATGCCCGGCAGCAGGAACTGGATGTACGCCTTCGGTGAGCCGGCCAGTGCTCCGCCGAACAGGTACGTGTACATCAGCACCATCATGATCGGGAACGCCGTGACGTCGAAGAGCTGCTCCGGCACGTGCTTGATCTTGAGGATGGCGCGCCAGCCGAAGGTCAGAGAGGCCGACCAGGCGCTGGGCCGCTGGGGCCGCTCCTTGGCCACCAGCAGCTGGGCGAGGGAGTCGGCGCGCACCGGGGCGAGTTCGGCGCTCTCGGTGGTGGTCGTGGTGCTCATGCGGCGACCTCGTCCTTCGGGTCGTGGGCGGAGCCGGAGGCGGGCTGTTGGGTGTCATGGCCGGTGAGGGCCAGGAACACCTCGTCCAGGCTGGGCTGGCCGAGTGAGAAGTTGTCGACGGTGACGCCGGCGCGGGCCAGTTCGTTCAGCGCGCGTGCGGCCTGCTCGGCGGCGGTGTCGTCGCTCGCGGCCGTGGTGAGGTGGGCGGTCAGGGCCACCGGGTCGGGCTCGTTCTGCACCTGCGTGCCGAGCGCGCGGCGCAGCAGGTCCGAGGCGAGCGGCCGCTGGCCGGGGTCCCGCAGCCGCAGGTGGACGGATCCGGCGCCGACGGACGCCTTCAGTTCGCCCTTGGTCCCCTCGGCGATTACCCTGCCGCGGTCGATGACGGCGATCCGCGAGGCGAGCTGGTCGGCCTCGTCCAGGTACTGCGTGGTCAGCAGCACCGTGGTGCCCTGGGCGACGACCGCGCGCACGATGTCCCACACCTGGTTGCGGCTGCGGGGGTCGAGGCCGGTGGTCGGCTCGTCGAGGAACAGCAGGTCGGGGGTGTTGAGGATGGAGGCGGCGATGTCGATACGGCGCCGCATGCCGCCCGAGTAGTGCTTGACCTGCTTCCCGGCCGCCTCCGTGAGGCCGAAGGCCTCCAGGAGCTGGGCGGCGCGGGTGCGGGCGGAGGGCTTGCGATGGCCGAGGAGACGGGCCAGCAGGACCAGGTTCTCGGTGCCGGTGAGGTCCTCGTCCACGGACGCGTACTGGCCGGTGAGGCTCACCCGGCCGCGCACCTCGTCGGCCTCGCGGACGATGTCGTGGCCGAAGACACGGGCCTCGCCGCCGTCGGGCCGCAGGAGGGTGGCGAGCATCTTCACGGTGGTGGTCTTGCCCGCGCCGTTCGGTCCGAGGACGCCGTACACCGTGCCGGCCGGCACGGTCAGATCGACCCCGTCGACGGCCCGTGTCTCACCGAAGGTTTTGACCAGGCCCACGGTCTCGATCGCCGGGCCGGACGATTGCGTACTCATGCTGGGGGTCCTTCCGCGTGCTCGGGCTACGCAGGGAGAGACCTTCACCGTCGCGCGAACTCATCGGTCCCGCACATGGATTTCCGCTCGCCGTATCCGTGGCCCCCGCGCTCCCAGGGGTACCGTCCCCCTCATGCATGCGATCACGATTCCCGAACCCGGTGGGCCCGAGGCGCTGGTGTGGGACGAGGTCCCCGATCCGGTGGCCGGTCAGGACGAGGTCCTGGTCGAGGTGGTGGCCGGGGCCGTCAACCGGGCCGACATCCTCCAGCGGCAGGGCTTCTACAACCCGCCGCCCGGCGCTTCGCCCTACCCCGGTCTCGAATGCTCCGGGCGGATCGCCGCGCTCGGTGACGGGGTGAGCGGCTGGGCCGTCGGCGACGAGGTCTGCGCGCTGCTCGCGGGCGGCGGTTACGCCGAGAAGGTCGCCGTCCCGGCCGGGCAGCTGCTGCCCGTACCCGCAGGGCTCACCGTCGATCAGGCGGCGGCGCTCCCCGAGGTCGTCTGCACGGTCTGGTCGAACGTCTTCATGGTCGCCCACCTCCGCCCCGGCGAGACCTTCCTCGTGCACGGCGGCTCCAGTGGTATCGGCACCATGGCGATTCAGCTCGCCAAGGCCGTCGGTGCGACGGTCGCGGTGACGGCCGGCACCGCGGAGAAGCTGGAGCGCTGTGCGGAACTCGGCGCCGACATCCTGATCAACTACCGCGAGCAGGACTTCGTCGCGGAGCTGAAGCGGGCCACCGACGGGGCGGGCGCGGACGTCATCCTCGACAACATGGGCGCCAAGTACCTGGACCGCAACGTGCAGGCCCTCGCCGTCAACGGCCGGCTGGCGATCATCGGGATGCAGGGCGGCGTCAAGGGCGAGCTGAACATCGGTGCCCTCCTCGCCAAGCGCGGCGCCATCAGCGCGACCTCGCTGCGGGCCCGGCCGGCCGGGGAGAAGGCGGCGATCGTGGCGGCCGTACGGGAACACGTCTGGCCGCTCATCGCCGGTGGCCATGTCCGTCCCGTCGTCGACCGGGAGATCCCGATGCCGGACGCGGCCACCGCCCACCGGGTCGTGGAGGACAGCGGCCACATCGGCAAGGTCCTGCTGGTCACACCGGAGTGACCCGGTCCGCCGGGTCAGCGGCAGGGCCTGCGGGGCCGTCGGGTCAGTCGACTGGGGGTTGGCCCTGGTCGGCCGGTCAGTGGATCGGTTCGTGCGGGCGGGAGGCGGTGGTCGTCAGCCCCAGGTGCCGGGCGAGTTCGGCGTCGTCCGGAGCGGACAGCAGGACACCGTCCGGGAACCGCACCAGCGGCAGGGCGCCCCGGCCGCTCGGCCGGCAGTCCGAGGGCTTCCGGGCCGCGCTACGGTGATTGCCGCCTCGGTCTCCGCGTACGCGGTGAGCACCACCCGGCGGGCGTCCGGGTAACGGCTGACCGCCTCCAGCAGGAACTCCACGCCGGTGATCTCCGGCATCCGCTGGTCGACGAGGAACAGCGCCGGGTCGTGGCCCCGCTCGTCCAGCGAGTCGAGGATCTTCAGGGCGTCTGCGGCGGAGGAGGCGCCGAGGATGCGGTAGCGGTCGCCGTAGGCGCTGCGCAGGTCGCGGCGGACGGGCCCGCAGTACCTGGGGGGGTCGTCGTCGACGGCGAGGCCCCGCTCCGTTGAACCAGGGTTCCTCAGCCGGAGGCCCGGCGCACGGGCACGTCGGTGAGGACCGGCCCGGGGTGCCGCCGGGGCGCGGGATCCGCGTGAGCGTGCCCGGCATCGCGGATCCCGGACTCGGCGGGGGCGCCGTACCGGTTCGGCGTCGACTCGCCGGACCTCAGCCGGAGGCCTGGCGCATGCGCAGGGCGATGAAGGCGAGGCCGAAGCCGAGGCCGATGAGGACCAGGCCGCTGCCGAGGGGCAGGATGCGCAGGACGGGTTCGGTGCTCGTGACCGCGTGGGGTGCCGCCGCCCCGGACGACGTGGAGGGCACCGGCACCGCCGCCGAGGAGGCCGGCGCCTCCGGAGCGGTGTCATCGGCCCCGGGTGCCCTGGACGCCGCCTCCTCGCCCACGTCCGGCCGCTCGGCCCCGTCCGCCTCGCCCCGCTGCTCCCGCTCGCGTGACTCGGTGTCCCGCGGGTCCTCGGCCGCCTCGTGCCGCCCGGGCCACTCCCGGCCCTCGCCCGGCCGGCTCCCGGCCCGCGACGGCCGTTCGGAGGGGGAGGACGAGGAGGACGAGGAGGACGAGGAGGACGACGAGGGCGACGTCGAGGACGAGGCGGAGGGCACGGGCGTGCGGGACGTCGGACCGGCGCCGACCTCAGCGGCTCCGTAGGCCACAGGCGTCGCCGCCGTCGCCGTACCGACGGGCCCCGTGGCAGGGCCGTACGGCATCACCGCCGCCCCCGCCCCCAGAACTACCGTCGCCCCCACTACACGCAGCCATGGAGTCACGGCCGTGACCTCCCGCGCCGGCCGGTGCTCGGTCACACCGTCGGCAAGATGGGCCGGATGGACGCCCAACAGCCTCGCATTCCGCAATGAGCCCGGCATTCCGGACGCGTCCATCGGGTGGATCCCCCCGCGGACCCGACTTCCGGGGGCACCGCCGAGGCGGACCACGGGTGTGCGCGACAATGGCGGCATGGAGATGCCGAGGAACGAACGGTCGCCGGAGAATCCGCAGATCCTGGTCGTCGGCCAGGACGGGATGGCGCTCAGCGGAGGCGCCGGGGACGAGGATTCCCGCGAGACCCCGGTGACGGAGCAGGTGGAGCAGCCGGCGAAGGTCATGCGGATCGGCAGCATGATCAAGCAGCTGCTGGAGGAGGTGCGAGCGGCTCCCCTGGACGAGGCCAGCCGGGCCAGGCTCAAGGAGATCCACTCCAGTTCGGTGAAGGAGCTGGAGGACGGTCTGGCCCCGCAGTTGGTCGAGGAGCTGGAGCGGCTCTCCCTGCCCTTCACGGACGAGGGGACCCCGAGCGACGCCGAACTGCGGATCGCGCAGGCCCAGTTGGTGGGCTGGCTGGAGGGCCTCTTCCACGGCATCCAGACCACGCTCTTCGCCCAGCAGATGGCGGCCCGCGCCCAGTTGGAGCAGATGCGCCGAGCGCTTCCGCCCGGCGTCGGCGACGGTCCGGAGGAGCCGCCCATGGGCGGCCGCTCGGGTGGCCCGTACCTGTAACCGCCCCACTTGTCCTGCCCGAACGACCCGAAGGGGCCCGGCATCCGATGCCGGGCCCCTTCGCCGTGTCGTGTACGGCCGGAGTCAGGACGGCGGGTTGCCCGTCGAGACCTTGAGCGTGATCTCCGGCATGTCCTCGGGGTCGACGTCCGTGCCGGCCGGCGGGAACTGCTCCCGGACGGAGCCCTCGCCGTAGGTGTTCTCATCCACGTTGATGATCTTGATGCTGCTCCAGCCGGCGGCCTGGAAGCACTCCTTCACCGACGTGATGTGCTTGAACTTGAAGTTGGGGAGCCGGACCTTGTCCGGGTCGTTGTACGACTCCTGCGGCTCCTCGCACTCCTCCGCGTCGATCTTCTTCGACGTGTCCGGCCCGCGGTAGCCCTCCGCCTTGGTCGCCGACGCCGACGCCGAAGGGCTGCTGCCCCCGCCGCCCTGCGGGTCCTTGTCGTCGCCGTTCATCAGCAGCGCCGCGATCAGTCCGCCGACCGCCAGCACGGAGACGGCGATCGAGCCGATGATGACCGGCTTGTTCCGGCCGCCGCCGCCCCGGCCGGAGCCCGACGTCTGCGGCGTGATGTTGTACGGCGGCGGGGTCGACGTCCCCTGCTGTGCGGAGTACGCCGCCGGGGAGGGCGTCTGGTAACCGCCGTGCTGCGGATAGCCGTACGCCGGGGCGGGACCGGCCGGGGCCGGAGTGCCGTACGGGTTCGGCGGCGGGGTCGGCTGGTACGGCGTCTGCACGTTGCCCGTGGGTGCCGTGCTCGCCTGGTCCACCGGTGGGAACACCGCGGAGCCGACGCCCGCGCCGCTCTGCGTCTGCGTGCCCGGCACGATGCTCGGCGCAGCCGCCCGGAAGGACTGCGACACCCGCAGGCACTCCCCGCGCATCGCCTCCGCGCTGGGAAAACGCTCGTTCGGGTTCTTCCTCAGCGCGCGGGCGATCAGCGCGTCCACGGCCGGCGGCAGCGAGCGGTTGATGGAGGACGCGACCGGCGGCTCCTCCTGGACATGCGCGTACGCGATGGCCAGCGGCGAGTCCGCCTCGAACGGCAGCCGCCCGGTGACCAGCTGGAACAGCATGATGCCGACCGAGTAGAGATCGGAGCGCGCGTCCACACCCCGGCCGAGCGCCTGCTCCGGCGAGAGGTACTGCGGGGTGCCGACGACCATGCCGGTCTGTGTCATCGATGTCACACCGGACTGCATGGCGCGGGCGATGCCGAAGTCCATCACCTTGACCACACCGCGCTTGGTCATCATCACGTTGCCCGGCTTGATGTCCCGGTGGACCAGCCCCATCTCGTGGCTGATCTCCAGCGCCGCCAGCACGTCCGCGGTGATCTTCAGCGCCTTGTCGGCGGGCATCGCGCCCTGCTGCCGGGTGTCCTCGTCGAGCACGGACCCCAGCGGGCGGCCCTCGACGTACTCCATGACGATGTACGGCGTCGTCATGCCGTCCACATCGTCCTCGCCGGTGTCGAAGACCGACACGATGTTGGTGTGCGTGAGCTTCGCCACGGACTGGGCCTCGCGGCGGAAGCGCTCACGGAACGCCTGCTCCCGGCCGAGTTCCGTGTGCAACGTCTTGATGGCGACCTGACGGTCGAGCACGCTGTCGTAGGCGAGGTACACCGACGCCATGCCGCCCTGGCCGAGCAGGTCCCGCAGTTGGTAGCGTCCACCGGCGAGCGCCCGCCCCACGTACTGGCCCTCTGCGCCGTCCTGGCTCATGTTCCGCGTCCCCCGTAGCCTCTCCGGCGCCGCCGTCGGTGACTGTCTCGTCGTAGATCCAATGTGCTATTCCCGGCCAAGTCTGCCCCAGGCCACTGACACGTCAAGCGCGGTGCCCGTTCCGTGACCGTACGCGAAAGAAGCGTCGCGGAAGCGTTACAGCGGTCGTACTACCGGTACACGGAATTTGCACGACAGTACGGAGAGCGGGTTTCATGACCGGTCCGTCTGGTGCCGGCCCCGGCAGCCCGTCCCGCACCGGAGCCTTGTGCAAAGGCTGTAGCGTGGGCCGACGGAGACCGTAACAACACCGCGCGCACCGCGGGCAGAAACGACGGCGAGGACTGATGGCACAGCAGCAGCGCGCTCAGGGCCCGTCCGACCCCGAGGCGACTGGCGGCGGCATCTCGGACGCGCCGGACAACTGGGGCAACGGAGGGCTCGTCGGCGACGGCCGGTACCGGCTGACCCACAGACTCGGCCGGGGCGGAATGGCCGAGGTGTTCGCCGCCGAGGACGTACGCCTGGGCCGCACGGTCGCCGTCAAGCTGCTGCGTGCCGACCTGGCCGAGGACCCCGTCTCCAAGGCGCGTTTCACGCGTGAGGCGCAGTCGGTGGCCGGTCTCAACCACCACGCGATCGTCGCCGTGTACGACTCCGGCGAGGACGTCATCGGCGGCCAGTCGGTGCCGTACATCGTGATGGAGATCGTTGAGGGCCGCACCATCCGCGACCTCCTGCTGAACGCCGAGGCACCCGGACCCGAGCAGGCGCTGATCATCGTCTCCGGGGTCCTGGAGGCGCTCGCCTACTCCCACCAGCACGGCATCGTGCACCGCGACATCAAGCCGGCCAACGTCATCATCACCCACAACGGCGCCGTGAAGGTGATGGACTTCGGCATCGCCCGCGCGCTGCACGGCGCGTCCACGACGATGACGCAGACCGGCATGGTCATGGGCACCCCGCAGTACCTCTCCCCGGAGCAGGCGCTCGGCAAGGCCGTCGACCACCGCTCCGACCTGTACGCCACCGGCTGCCTGATGTACGAACTGCTGGCGCTGCGTCCCCCCTTCACCGGTGAGACGCCGCTGTCGGTGGTCTACCAGCACGTGCAGGACATCCCCACGCCCCCGTCGGAGGCGTCGGACGCCTGCCCGCCGGAGCTGGACGGCCTGGTCATGCGCTCCCTCGCCAAGGAGCCCGACGACCGTTTCCAGACGGCCGAGGAGATGCGCGGACTGATCCAGTACGCGCTGCAGATGCTCTACGACCAGGGCGGCCACACCGGCACCTGGAACACCGGCCCGGTGGACATGCACGACGGCCCGCGCACCCCGGCGGCCGGCTTCGCGGGGGCGGCCGTGCTGCCGCACCCGGACGCCGCCGGTACGACGGCGCTCCCACAGCCGATCCTGCCGGGCGGATACGGCAACGGTGACGACGGCGGCTTCGAGGGCAACGGCAACCAGGGCAGCGGACGCGGCAAGCTGTGGATCCTCGCGGTGCTCGCGGTGATCGCCGTCGTGGCGGGTGTCGCGCTGGCCCTCAACAACAAGGACGACGACGGGGGCGGCACCAAGACCGACCCGTCGCCGTCCGTCTCGCAGAGCACCGAGGACAAGAAGACCAGCGAGGCCCCGAGCGACGACACGACCGAGGAGACGACCGATCCCGGCACGGACCCGGGCAGCGGCTCGGGCGGCAACGGTGACTGGACGCCGTCGTACACGCCGTCCTGGACGCCGTCGCAGACGGAGACGGGTGAACCGACGGGTGAGCCGACCGGTGAGCCGACGGGCGAGCCCACCACACCGGCGGACCCCGGGACCGAGGACCCGCCGGACTCGCCGCCCGTGACGCTGCCGACGGGTGACACCGAGGGCGGGGACAACGGCGGCGAGGTCGGCGGCGGCGGAGAACCGGGCGGCGGCGGCGAGTAGCGGGCGGAGACGGCGGCGAGGCCGGGCGCGCCCGGCTCGTCGTACCGTCCTGGCGCCCGAACGCCGCTTTCCGTGCACCCTGTGCCTCTTTTCGCGGCACCCCGTGCCGTCACGAAATCGGCTCTTCCCGTGTCCGGGGTTCCGGGATAACGTGCCGTTGCTCCGGCCTCCTGCAAGGCTGTGACCAGCGCGCCTTCGGGGCCTTTCTCGATTTACTTGGAAACCCAAGCAAAATCGCAGGTCAGAGGGGTTTCACAGAAATGTGGAGCACTGGGTAACGTGCTTGTTGCAGGGCGCTCGCCGGGGCACCTGTCACGCCTGTTCCCGGCCGAGTGGCACCCACCCCGTGCCCGGTGGTCGAGAAACAGGTGAGCCGCACTGGCCTACCGGCAACCCCGGGGGCCGGACCGACGGAGGAGCACACGTGACCGTGGAGAGCACTGCCGCGCGCACACCGCGACGCAGCGCCGGAAGCAAGGCCGGCACCACCGGCGCCAAGCGCACCACCAGCACCACCAAGAAGGCCCCCGGCGCGGGGAAGAGCGCCGAGCCCGCCCTCGTCCAGCTGCTGACGCCCGAGGGCAAGCGCGTCAAGAACGCCGAGTTCGACAAGTACGTCGCCGACATCACCGCCGACGACCTGCGCGGTCTGTACCGCGACATGGTGCTCACCCGCCGCTTCGACGCCGAGGCCACCTCGCTGCAGCGCCAGGGCGAGCTGGGCCTGTGGGCATCGCTGCTCGGGCAGGAGGCGGCGCAGATCGGCTCCGGCCGGGCGCTGCGCGACGACGACTACGTCTTCCCCACCTACCGTGAGCACGGCGTCGCGTGGTGCCGCGGGGTGGATCCGACCAACCTGCTCGGCATGTTCCGCGGTGTGAACAACGGCGGCTGGGACCCGAACGGCAACAACTTCCACCTGTACACGATCGTCATCGGCTCCCAGACGCTGCACGCCACGGGCTACGCGATGGGCATCACCAAGGACGGCGCGGACAGCGCCGTCATCGCCTACTTCGGCGACGGTGCCTCCAGCCAGGGCGACGTGGCCGAGGCGTTCACCTTCTCCGCGGTCTACAACGCCCCGGTGGTGTTCTTCTGCCAGAACAACCAGTGGGCGATCTCCGAGCCGACCGAGAAGCAGTCCCGCGTGCCGCTGTACCAGCGCGCGCAGGGCTTCGGCTTCCCGGGCGTGCGCGTGGACGGCAACGACGTGCTGGCGAGCCTGGCCGTCACCAAGTGGGCCCTGGAGCGGGCCCGCGCCGGTGAGGGCCCGACGCTGGTCGAGGCGTTCACGTACCGCATGGGCGCGCACACCACCTCCGACGACCCCACCCGCTACCGCCACGACGACGAGCGGGCAGCCTGGGAGGCCAAGGACCCGATCCTGCGCCTTCGCCGCCACCTGGAGTCCGCACACCACGCGGACGAGGCGTTCTTCGCGGAACTGGAGGCCGAGAGCGAGGTGCTGGGCAGGCGGGTGCGCGAAGCGGTCCGTGCCATGCCGGACCCGGACCACTTCGCCATCTTCGAGAACGTGTACGCGGACGGCCACGCGCTCGTGGACGAGGAGCGGGCGCAGTTCGCCGCCTACCAGGCGTCGTTCGCGGACGACAACGGGGGTAAGTGAGATGACGGACAAGATGGCCCTGGCCAAGGCGATCACCGAGTCGCTCCGGCGTGCCATGGACGAGGACCCGAAGGTCCTCGTCATGGGTGAGGACGTCGGCAAGCTCGGCGGCGTGTTCCGGGTGACGGACGGGCTGCAGAAGGACTTCGGCGAGAGCCGCGTCATCGACACCCCGCTCGCCGAGTCGGGCATCGTCGGTACGGCGATCGGCCTGGCCCTGCGCGGCTACCGCCCGGTGGTCGAGATCCAGTTCGACGGCTTCGTCTTCCCGGCGTACGACCAGATCGTCACGCAGCTCGCGAAGATGCACGCCCGCGCGCTGGGCAAGGTCAAGATGCCCGTCGTCGTGCGCATCCCCTACGGCGGCGGCATCGGCGCCGTGGAGCACCACTCCGAGTCCCCGGAGTCGCTGTTCGCGCACGTGGCGGGCCTGAAGGTGGTCTCCCCGTCGAACGCGTCGGACGCGTACTGGATGATGCAGCAGGCCATCCAGAGCGACGACCCGGTGATCTTCTTCGAGCCCAAGCGGCGTTACTGGGACAAGGGCGAGGTCGACACCGAGGCGATCCCGGGCCCGCTGCACACCGCGCGCGTGGTGCGCGAGGGCACGGACCTGACCCTCGCCGCCTACGGCCCGATGGTGAAGCTCTGCCGGGAGGCCGCCGACGCCGCGGCCGAGGAGGGCCGCTCCCTGGAGGTGCTGGACCTGCGCTCGGTCTCCCCGATCGACTTCGACTCCCTCCAGGCGTCCGTCGAGAAGACCCGCCGGCTGGTCGTGGTCCACGAGGCACCGGTGTTCTTCGGTTCCGGCGCGGAGATCGCCGCGCGGATCACGGAGCGCTGCTTCTACCACCTGGAAGCACCGGTACTGCGGGTGGGCGGCTACCACGCCCCGTACCCGCCGGCCCGTCTGGAGGAGTCCTACCTTCCGGACCTGGACCGGGTGCTCGACGCCGTCGACCGCTCGCTGGCGTACTGAGGAGAGGGTCGTGACGACGATGACGAGCGCGTCCGTACGCGAATTCAAGATGCCGGACGTGGGCGAGGGCCTCACCGAGGCCGAGATCCTCAAGTGGTACGTCCAGCCGGGTGACACGGTCACCGACGGCCAGGTGGTCTGCGAGGTCGAGACGGCGAAGGCGGCCGTCGAACTGCCCATCCCCTACGACGGTGTGGTCCGCGAACTGCACTTCCCCGAGGGCACCACGGTCGACGTCGGTACGTCGATCATCGCGGTGGAGGTCGCGGGCGGCGCGGCCCCCGCGGCGGAGGAGGCACCCGCCCCCGCACCCGCCGAGGAGCCCGACGAGAAGCCGGCCGCCCGCCAGCCCGTCCTGGTCGGCTACGGCGTGTCGACGTCCTCGACGCGCCGCCGCCCCCGCAAGACGCCGGTTCCGGACGCCGCCGCCGAGCAGGCGGCGGTGGCCGTCCAGGCGGAACTGAACGGCCACAGTGCCCCCGCCGCCCCCGCTCCCGCCGTTCCCAGGGAACGCCCGCTGGCGAAGCCGCCGGTGCGCAAGCTGGCGAAGGACCTGGGCGTCGACCTGGCCACGGTCACGCCGACCGGCCCGGACGGCATCATCACCCGCGAGGACGTCCACGCGGCGGTGGCGACCTCGGCACAGGAGCCGGCCGCCCCGGCGGCCGTGTCCGCACCCGCCGCTGCCGCCCAGGCCGCACCGGTGTCGTACGACACCGCGCGGGAGACCCGCGTCCCGATCAAGGGGGTGCGCAAGATCACGGCGGCGGCGATGGTCGGCTCCGCCTTCACGGCGCCGCACGTCACCGAGTTCGTGACGGTGGACGTGACGCGCACGATGAAGCTGGTCGAGGAGCTCAAGCAGGACAAGGAGTTCACGGGCCTGCGCGTGAACCCCCTCCTGCTGATCGCCAAGGCCCTGCTGGTCGCGATCAAGCGCAACCCCGACGTCAACGCGTCGTGGGACGAGGCGGCCCAGGAGATCGTGGTCAAGCACTACGTCAACCTGGGCATCGCGGCGGCCACCCCGCGCGGTCTGATCGTCCCGAACATCAAGGACGCCCACGCCAAGACGCTGCCGCAACTGGCCGAGTCCCTGGGCGAACTGGTCGCGACGGCCCGGGAGGGCAAGACCTCCCCCGCCGCGATGCAGGCGGGCACGGTGACGATCACCAACGTCGGCGTCTTCGGCGTCGACACGGGCACGCCGATTCTCAACCAGGGCGAGTCCGCGATCCTCGCGGTCGGCGCGATCAAGCTCCAGCCGTGGGTCCACAAGGGCAAGGTCAAGCCCCGCCAGGTCACCACCCTGGCCCTCTCCTTCGACCACCGCCTGGTCGACGGCGAACTGGGCTCCAAGGTCCTGGCCGACGTGGCGGCGATCCTGGAGAACCCGAAGCGCCTGATCACCTGGGCGTGAGGCCCACGAACCGGATGGGTTCATGAGACAGGAGGGGCGCCGCAGCTTCGGACTGCGACGCCCCTCCTGCCGTTCCGGTCCGCTCGGCCCGGATGGAGCACGTACCACCCGTAAGCGTCGGAGGCTGGTGCCGCCGAGTTTGCCGCTGGAGGACGGCTCCGGCTCGGCGGCGAGGGCATTGATCGCTTTCACCAGTGGCTTCACCGCATCGCCGTCTCGGGCGCGGAGCCGTTTGAGCCCTTCGGAGGCAGTCCGCTCCCAGGTGATCGTGTAGCTCACGAGACCTCGGCTCCCGCGACGAAGGCGTTGATCTCGTCCTGGGTCGCCGTGGGCCCTTCCACGAGCCGTGCGTACAAGGAGACGGTCACGTCGGCGAAGTCGACGGCCTGCTCGCGTGAGTCCCCATTCGGCGCGGAGTCGGCGAGCGCCTGCGTCCACCAGTGGTTCAGGAAGGCGTCGAAGCCACCGGGATCACCCAGGGCGCTCAGCTCCGCGTAGAACTCGGTGCGCCGGTCGATGCGGAGAGCCGTACCGATCCCCTCCACGGTGCGGGGTACGACGTTGCCGGCGAACCCGGTGGTGTCTTGCGCCTCGGCCACCGCGTCCTGCCACTCGCCTGCCATCCGAGCCTCCCTTCGCCGTGAAGTCACAGTACTGCCGCGGTGCGTCGGCCGACGCCTGAGCGGACTACGCATCGGCCCTCCCCGTCACGGTCAGTTCGGCCCACACCGTCTTGCCCACGCGAAGCCGCTCCACCGACCACTTGTCCGCCAACATTTCCACGATGAGGAGGCCGCGCCCGAACTGGGCGTCGAGGTCCGAGGTCCTGCGCTGCGGAGGTCGCTCCCCCTTCGGGTCCGTGACGGCGATGCGCAGGGCGCCGCCGGTGAGGGAGGTCTCCACCCGGAACAGCCGGTCCCGCAGACAGCCGTGCAGCAGGGCGTTGGTGCACAACCCGCTCGTGGACGCCGTCGTCGAACGCTCTGCGGCGTGCGGCCGGTGACCGCTTCCGACATCCCCGGTAGACCCTTTGACGTGGTGCTGTGCGACCTCGACAACGTGATCCGCTTCTACGACACGGCCCCACTGGCCGAGCTGGAACGCGCCGCGGGACTGGCCGAGGGCACCACCAAGGACGTGGCCTACGCGCCTGACGTGGATCTGCCGCTCCTGCTCGGCAAGATCACCAAAGAGGAGTGGGTGCACTCCATCGCGTCGGCACTCTCCGGCCAAGTGCCGCAGGCGTACGCTCGTCGGCTGGGCAGGGCACTCGCCGATGCCCCGTTCCGGGCCGATGGCGCGGTGGTGAGCCTGCTGCGTCAGGTGAAAAGGCATGCCCCCCTGGTCCTGGTGACCGATGCGACCCTGGAGCTGGAGCGCGACCCGGAGGCGATGGGGCCGGCGGATCTCGCGGATCACATCGTCAGCAGCGCGCGGGTGGGGGTGGCCAAGCCCGACCGGGAGATCTACGAGATCGCAGTCCAACGGGTGGGAACCACCGCCGGCCGGTGCTTGTTCGTGGACGACCGGCTGGAGAACGTCGAGGCCGCCGTCACAGTCGGGATGACCGGTGTGCACTACCGCGAGCCCGCCGATCTCCGGAAGGGGCTGTGCTCCGTGGTCGGCGCCGAGGCCGATGCCGCAGCCCATGCCTGGAAGGAGCCCGCCCACTCTCGGCACCACTTTCTGCCTGCGGAAACGATGAGACCGTAACCTCCGGTTGGGGTCTCGGGGTTGCAGTCATCCACAGGGAAAAGGGGCCCACCCGTGCAGGCGGGCCCCGTCGTGTCCGTGCGTCAGATCTTGCCGAAGCCGTAGCCCAGGAGCTTCTTGGCGTCCTTCTCGCGCTGGGCGGCGGAGGAGGAGGCGAGGACCGTGCCGATGACCGTCTTGCCGTTGCGGGTCGCGGCGAAGACCAGGCAGTACTTGGCCTCCGGGCCCGAGCCGGTCTTCACGCCGATCGTGCCGCTGTAGTTGCTGAGCAGCGTGTTCGTGTTGGTCCACGGCGCCATCGTGCGGGTGCCGCCCGACTTCGTCTTCGTCTTGGCCGTGTACTTCTTCGTCTTCACGATCGAGCGGAACGTCGAGTTCTTCATCGCGCTGCTGGCGATCTTCGTCAGGTCGCGCGGCGTGGAGTAGTTCTTGCCCTTGCCGATGCCGTCGAACGAGTCGAAGTGGGTGTTCTTCAGGCCCAGTTTCTTCGCCTCCGCGTTCATCTTGCCGATGAACGACTTCACCCGCGCCGACCGCGTCGTGCCGCTACCGAACTTGTCGGCCAGCGCGTATGCCGCGTCGCAGCCGGACGGCAGCATCAGTCCGTACAGCAGCTGGCGCACGGTGACCTTGTCGCCGACGATCAGCCGTGCCGACGAGGCGTTGTTCTTCACGATGTAGTCGCTGTACGCCATCTGGATCGTGACCTTGGCGTCCAGGTTCAGGTTCTTCTGCGCGAGCACGACCTTCGCGGTCATGATCTTCGTCGTCGAGCCGGTCGAACGGCGGGTGTTGTCCGTCTTCCCGTACAGCGTCTTGCCGTTCGCGTTGTTCATCACGAAGCCGCCCTTGGCGACGATCGTGGGCGCGGCGGCGGCTGCGTAGTAGGCGGCTGCCTGAGCGGCGGCGGCCCGCACGGGGGCGGGCTGCGCGGGAGCGGCCTGCGCGGGTGCTGCGTAGAGGGCTCCGGTCGAGAGCATGGCGCCGGTGGTCACGGCGACGCCGACGGCTCTGCGGAGGCGGATGCCCTGAATGCCGATCTTCAAGTCAGATACCCCGAATACCTTGAATGGCCGAGTGAGGCGGCCAAGTTGAGGTGCGGCCACACAGGAGGGGCCGCATATGTCTGACTGCTGCGCGGAGCGGATGGTTGTGCGGGAGGCGGGGTGACTTTCCGAGGGCGTCGGTCCGCATCGTGGACGTACGATTCCATGCGTACGTGTTGTATCTATCCTGTCCGCATGACCAGCCTGGCTCCCGTGAAGCAACCGCCCGCCGCCGAGCGCGTCTACGGTCACGTCAAACAAGGCGTCCTGGACCGCCGTTACGAGGGCGGCACGCTGCTCACGGAAGGCGAGCTGGCCGAGGCCGTGGGGGTCTCGCGCACCCCCGTGCGCGAAGCGCTGCTGCGGCTGGAGGCCGAAGGGCTGATCAAGCTCTACCCGAAGAAGGGCGCTCTCGTCCTGCCGGTCTCCGCCCAGGAGATCCACGATGTCGTGGAGACCCGGCTGCTCGTCGAGGAGCACGCCGCGAGGAAGGCCGTCCCCGCGCCCCCCGGTCTCATCGAGCGCCTCGAGCAGCTGCTCGCCCGGCAGAGGGAACAGGCCGCCGCCGGTGATTTCGCCGCCGCCTCCGTCACCGACCGGTGCTTCCACGCCGAGATCGTCCGCAGCGGCGGCAACGAGATCCTCTCCCGCCTCTACGACCAGCTCCGCGACCGCCAGCTGCGCATGGGCGTCGCCGTGATGCACTCCCACCCCGATCGCATCGCCAAGACCCTCGCCGAGCACGGGGAGATCCTGCAGGCGCTGCGCTCGGGTGACGCGGAGGCGGCCGTCGGGGTCGTCCAGCGGCACGTCGGCTGGTTCTCCCACCTGGCCAGGGGAGAGGTGCGATGAGCGGCGTCACCCGGCCCGGTGATCCTCCCCCAGAGGGGGCACCCCCAGGCGGGCGGCGCGCCCTCGCCGTGTGGGGGATCGGCGTCTCCGTCTACTTCGTCGCCGTCATCTTCCGTACGTCCCTGGGGGTGGCCGGCCTCGACGCCGCCGACCGCTTCGGGGTCAACGCCTCCGCCCTCTCCACGTTCTCCATCCTCCAACTGCTGGTCTACGCGGGCATGCAGATACCCGTCGGGCTGCTGGTGGACCGGCTCGGCACCAAGAAGGTACTGAGCATCGGAGTCGTGCTGTTCACGGCCGGGCAGCTCGGCTTCGCGTTCTCCCCCTCCTACGGCATGGCGCTCGCCTCACGGGCGCTGCTCGGCTGCGGTGACGCGATGACGTTCATCAGCGTGCTCCGGCTGGGCACCCGGTGGTTTCCGGCCCGGCGCGGGCCGCTGGTCGCGCAGATGGCCGGGCTGGCCGGCATGGCGGGCAACCTCGTCTCCACGCTGGTGCTCTCCCGGCTGCTGCACGGCATCGGCTGGACGGCGGCGTTCGCCGGCAGCGCGGTCGCCGGGGCCGTGGTGTTCGTGCTGCTGCTCCTCTTCCTCAAGGACGACCCCGAGGGGCACGAACCGGGGCCCGTCCCGCACCGGGGCGCCGCCTATGTACGCCGTCAGATCGCCGCGTCCTGGCGGGAGCCGGGGACCCGGCTGGGACTGTGGGTGCACTTCACCACCCAGTTCCCCGCGATGGTGTTCCTGCTGCTGTGGGGGATGCCGTTCCTGGTCGAGGCGCAGGGGCTGTCGCGGGCGGTCGCCGGTGAGCTGCTGACGCTGGTGGTGCTGTCCAACATGGCCGTCGGGCTGGTCTACGGACAGGTCGTCGCCCGGCACCACGGGGCGCGGCTGCCGCTGGCACTGGGAACGGTCGCCGCGACGGCGTCGCTGTGGGCCGCGACACTGGCCTACCCGGCGGATACGGCACCGATGTGGCTGCTGGTCGTGCTGTGCACGGTGCTGGGGGCCTGCGGGCCGGCTTCGATGCTCGGGTTCGACTTCGCGCGGCCGGCGAATCCGCCGGAGCGGCAGGGGACGGCGTCCGGGATCACGAACATGGGGGGCTTCGTGGCCTCCATGACCACCCTGTTCGCGATCGGGGTGCTGCTGGACGCGACCGGGGGCGACTACGCCGTCGCCTTCTCGTCGGTGTTCGTGCTCCAGGCGCTGGGGGTCTCGCAGATTCTGCGGTTGCGGAGGCGGGCGGCGCGGGCCGAGCGGGAGCGGTTGGTCGCGAGCCGGGTGACTTCGGTGCACGTGCCTGTGTAGGTGCCCGGTGTGGTGGTGGGGGGCCGGGCGGGGAGTGGGACGCGTGGCCGACGCTGCCGGGTGCCTCCCCCACCGGCCCCCTGCCCCACTCCCGGCTTCGCTCGAGCGGGGATACCCCATCGCCCCCGGGGTGCCTCGCCCAGGCCCCTTCGGGCTCTGGGCGAGGCACGGCGCAGCGGCGGCGGGCAGCCCCGCCGGGACGGTCCGCCTCTACGCCGTGACCGTGAAGTACCGGAGGATCGCCCCCGCCAGGTCCAGGTCGCCCTCCGTCTTCACCCGGTCCGCCACCGCCTCCGGTGTCACGCGGCCGCACGCCAGACGGACGTAGGTCTCCCAGTCGAGGGTGAGGGTGGCGGCCGGGCCGAGGGCAGGGGCCGTTTCCAGGGTGCCGCGGCCCTGGATGTCGACGCGGATCGTGCGCAGGAACTCCACCGGACCGTGGACGTCGATGACGACGGCCGAGCTGCGCGGTGCCTGCGCCCGCTCGGCGACCACGCGCGGCAGCTCGGCGAGCAGCACGTCCCGGGCGACGTGCGCGCCGGGGGAGTCGAGGTTGCCGGGGCGGCCGAGGGCCGTGCGCAGGTCCTGCTCGTGCGCCCACACGTCGAAGGCGTGCCGGCGCATGGCCTCCTCCAGGGTCAGCTCCGTGCCGAGCGGGCCGCGCACCTTGGTGCCCGGCTCGCGGTTCTCGTTGCGCAGCTGCCGGTTGCGGCGGATGATCATGAGCTCCAGCTCGGAGGTCATCTCCGGCGCCGTGTGGTGACGACGGACGTCGACCTGCATCTCCATGTACCGCTGGTGGTCGTTGGTGACGTGGAACAGGTCGCGCGGCAGCGTGTGGATGGGGCGCGGGTCGCCGTACATCTCGGAGTCCAGGCCGATGACGTGCGAGACCACGTCACGGACCGACCAGCCCGGGCACGGCGTCCGCCGGTTCCAGTCGGCCTCCGGGAGCGGCTGCACCAGCTCGGATATCGCCTCGATCGAGTGGGTCCAGGCGTCGGCGTAGGGCTGGAGGGTGGGATGCAGACTCACGGAACGGGACCCCTCGGCGGTCGGTACACGGGCAGGTTGTGGCGGCGGTGCCAGTGGGCGGTGGCTGCACTGCGTGGGTGTCTCGGGTCTCCCCCGGTTCTCGGCTTCGCTCGAACAGGGGGGACCCCCAAGTTACGCTGCTGAGTGGCACCCCTGCAGTGCTTTCGTGTGACGATCGTAGGCCCGTGTGCGCGGGTCGAATGCCAGGACGGTGGTAGTGTGCGCGCTTCCTTGCTCCAAGTCGCCGTGAACGAGGACGAATCGGTCGAATCACGTCGGCGCCGGGTCGCCGGGATGGTACGGGATCAGGCCGGTGCCGATCTCGTTGTGCTCCCGGAGCTGTGGACCACGGGTGCGTTCGCGTACGACGGGTTCGCCGGCGAGGCGGAACCGCTCGAGGGTCCGACCTTCGAGGCAATGGCCAAGGCCGCGAGCGACGCGGGCGTGTGGCTGCACGCGGGCTCCGTCCCGGAGAGGGACCCGGACGGCCCCCTCTACAACACCTCTCTCCTCTTCTCCCCCTCCGGCGATCTGGCCGCCGCCTACCGCAAGATCCACCGCTTCGGCTTCGACAAGGGCGAGGCCGTGCTGATGGCAGCGGGCGACGCCCTGGTGACGGTCCGTCTTCCACAGACCGTGCTCGGTGTGGCCACCTGCTACGACCTCCGTTTCCCCGAACTCTTCCGCGGGCTCGTCGACGCCGGCGCCGAGACCTTCGTCGTCCCGGCGGGCTGGCCGGAACGCCGCCGGTCCCACTGGACGCTGCTGGCACAGGCGCGGGCCGTGGAGAACCAGGCGTTCGTCCTCGCGTGTGGAACGGCCGGGACGCACGCCGGAGTTCCGCAGGCGGGTCACTCGATCGTGGTGGATCCCTGGGGCGAGGTCCTGGCCGAGGCGGGCCCCGGGGAGGAGGTCCTCACGGTCGACTTCGACCCCGCGACGGTGGCGGGCACCCGCGAACGCTTCCCGGCCCTGAAGGACCGCGTCCTGGGCCTGGACCGCCCCGGCCCCCGGCCCTAGTCCCCCTCCCGTTCCTTCTCCCCGAGCTGAATCACGCACACCGCCACCGCGATCAGCAGCGCCGGGTCCGCGTCGTCGCGGACGACGTCGATGCCGTAGGTGTCCCGGATGGTCAGCCACCGCCGTGAGATCACGGCGAGCAGTTCACCGTCGTACTCGACGGCGAACTCCCGGTCGAGGATCCGGCCGCTGACGTCCAGCTCGGTGCTGCCGTCCGCCAGGACCACCCGGTAATGGTTGCGCAGCAGGGACATCCGTTTGCGCCGGACGGTGGCGAGCGGCTCGCCGTCCCGTTCGATCACCATCGTGTCCCGCAGCGCGAACATCTTCTGCCGGATGTCGATCAGCACCCGCCCCTCGGTGTCCTTCAGCTCGAAGGTGTCCCGCAGCCGCATGGCCTTGCCGTCGACGAGGAAGACCCTGTTGCCCCGGTCGTCCTCGATCCAGTAGTCGTCCCCGATCCCCAGAATCCGGTCCCGTACGAGAAATCTCATGCCCCAGGACTTCCCCGCCCCCGTTCCCGAAACCTGGCGTCTAGCCCGACGGGCCGAGCCCCGTCACCCGGACCGGTCCGCGTCCACGGCCGGCCGCCCTCGCGGGGCGAGGCTTACGCGCGCTGCGCTCCCCCTGCCGTGGGGAGCGCTCTCCCGCTGCTCCGAGACGGCCACGCGCTGAGGGCCTCCAGCACCGGAAGGGCGCGGGAGAGACGATTCTCCCGCGCCCACAAACGTGTCGACCCCCGGGGTCAGACGCCGTACCCGTCGCTGTAGCCGTCGCGGGTGTGCGGCCGGGTGGTGTCGTCGACGACCGGGGTGGCGGGTGGTACGACGACCCGCCGGCGCCGGGCGATGCTGCTGAAGGTCGCGACGCCGATCAGGCCGACGATCATGAAGATGACGCCGACCAGGTCAAGGTTGACACCCTGCATGTCCCAGTCGGTCGCGAACGTGAGGATTGCTCCTGCGGCGATGAGGATGATGCATCCGCCGAGGCCCATGAGTGTCGCCTCCCTGTCCGGTGTCTCCGGTGCGCACCGGGTACCCGGGCGGGCGGTTCCCATGCGCCGTGGCACGGGGAGCAGTTGACTAGTCCCCCAGGAACGCCACGAGCGCGTTCGCCAGCAGGAACGGGTCGTCGGCGCCGCACAGTTCGCGTGCGCTGTGCATCGACAGGATGGCCACGCCGATGTCGACGGTCCGGATGCCGTGCCGGGCCGCGGTGATCGGGCCGATGGTGGTGCCGCACGGCATCGCGTTGTTGGAGACGAAGGACTGGAAGGGGACGTCCGCCTTCTCGCAGGCCGCCGCGAACACCGCCCGGCCCGAACCGTCCGTGGCGTAGCGGTTGTTGACGTTGACCTTGAGGATGGGGCCGCCGTCGACGCGCGGGTGGTGCGTCGGGTCGTGCCGCTCCGCGTAGTTGGGGTGGACGGCGTGGCCGGTGTCGGAGGACAGACAGACGGTGCCGGCGAAGGCGCGTGCCCGGTCCTCGTACGAGCCGCCGCGCGCGAACACCGAGCGTTCCAGGACGCCGCCGAGCAGCGGGCCGTCCGCGCCGGTGTCGGACTGGGAGCCGTTCTCCTCGTGGTCGAACGCGGCGAGCACCGGGATGCCGGAGAGGTCCGGGCCCCGGCCCGCCGCGGCGGCCAGCGCGGCCGTACCGGCGTGTACGGAGAGCAGGTTGTCCATGCGTGGGCCGGCCACCAGCTCACGGTCGCGCCCCAGGTAGGCGGGCGGCTCGACGGGGTGGACCATCAGGTCCCAGCCCGTGGCCTCGCCGGTGGAGAGACCGGCGGTCTCCTCCAGGAAGGCGATGAGGTCGCCGTCGCGGACGCCCTCGCCCATGCCCCAGACCGGCTGCATGTGCCGCTGCTTGTCGAGCTTGAGGCCGTCGGTGTTCACCGAACGGTCCAGGTGGATGGCGAGCTGGGGGACTCGCAGCAGCGGACGGTCGACGTTCACCAGACGGGTGGAACCGTCGCGCAGGGACAGCCGGCCGGCCAGGCCCAGGTCCCGGTCGAGCCAGGAGTTGAGCAGCGGACCGCCGTAGATCTCGACGGCCACCTGGCGCCAGCCGTGCGCCCCGCTGTCGGGCCGGGGCTTCACGCGCAGCGTGGGGGAGTCGGTGTGGGCGCCGACGATCCGGAAGGGGGTGTGCGCGGCGGCGCCCTCGGGGACGTACCAGGCGATGATCGCACCGCCGCGCAGCACGTACTTGCCGCCGGTCGTCGCGTCCCAGACGTCCGTCTCCGCGACCTGCCGGAAGCCCGCCTTCTCCAGCCGCTCGGCGACGTTCGCCACGGCGTGGTACGGCGTGGGGCTCGCCGCCAGGAAGGACATGAGGTCGTCGGTGTGGCCGCGATCGAAGCGGGGGGGTTCGCTCATGGGTTCACCTTAACGAGAGCGAGGGCCCGCCCCCCTGTGCGGGAGCGGGCCCTCGCCTGCGCCGGTACGGCTCGTCCGTCAGGTCTGTACGGAGTCGTCCTAGAACGCCGCCTCGTCCAGCTCCATCAGGTCCAGCTCGACACCCTCGGCGATCTTGCGGGCCAGGGTGACGCCCGGAAGGACGGTGGCCGCGAAGAACTTCGCCGCGGCGATCTTGCCGGTGTAGAAGGCCTTGTCCTTGGCGGTCGCCGTCGCCAGCTTGTCGGCGGCGACCGCGGCACCCTTGAGGAGCAGGTAGCCGACGACGACGTCGCCGGAGGCCATCAGCAGGCGGGTGGTGTTCAGGCCCACCTTGTAGATGTTCTTGACGTCCTGCTCGGTGGCCGCGAGGTCGGTGAGCATCAGGCCGACGACGGCCTCCAGCTCGACGGCGGCCTTGGCCAGGTGCTCGCGGGCGCCCGCCAGCTCCTCGCCGCCCTCACCGAGCGCCAGGAACTTCTTGATGTCCTCGGCGAGCGAGTTCAGGGCCGCACCCTGGTTGCGGACGATCTTCCGGAAGAAGAAGTCCTGGCCCTGGATGGCGGTCGTGCCCTCGTACAGGGTGTCGATCTTGGAGTCCCGGATGTACTGCTCGATCGGGTACTCCTGCAGGAAGCCGGAGCCGCCGAAGGTCTGCAGCGACTGGGCGAGCTGCTCGTAGCCCTTCTCGGAGCCGTAGCCCTTGACGATGGGGAGGAGCAGGTCGTTGAGGGCGTGCTCGGCGGAGACGTCCTCGCCCGCCGCCTCCTTCACCGCGATGGTGTCCTGGACGGACGCGGTGTAGAGGACGAGGGCGCGCATGCCCTCCGCGTACGCCTTCTGCGTCATCAGGGAGCGGCGCACGTCCGGGTGGTGGGTGATGGTGACCTTCGGGGCGGCCTTGTCCATGAAGTTCGCCAGGTCGGGACCCTGGACGCGCTCCTTGGCGTACTCCAGCGCGTTCAGGTAGCCCGTCGACAGCGTGGAGATCGCCTTCGTGCCGACCATCATCCGGGCGAACTCGATGATGCGGAACATCTGGCGGATGCCGTCGTGGCGGTCGCCGATCAGCCAGCCCTTGGCGGGGTGCTGGTCGCCGAAGGTCATCTCGCAGGTGTTGGAGGCCTTCAGGCCCATCTTGTGCTCGACGTTCGTGGCGTACACGCCGTTGCGCTCGCCCAGCTCGCCGCTCTCGAAGTCGAAGAGGTACTTCGGGACGAGGAAGAGGGACAGGCCCTTGGTGCCGGGGCCGGCACCCTCGGGGCGGGCCAGCACGTAGTGGAGGATGTTCTCCGACATGTCGTGCTCACCGGAGGTGATGAAGCGCTTCACGCCCTCGATGTGCCACGAGCCGTCCTCCTGCTGCACGGCCTTGGTGCGGCCGACGCCCACGTCCGAGCCGGCGTCCGGCTCGGTGAGGACCATGGTGGAGCCCCACTGCTTCTCGACGGCGATCTGCGCGATCTTCTTCTGGACGTCATTGCCCTCGTCGTGCAGGATCCCGGCGAAGGCCGGACCGGAGGAGTACATCCACACGGCCGGGTTCGCGCCCAGGATCAGCTCGGCGTACGCCCAGATCAGCGAGGGCGGAGCGGTGGTGCCGCCGATGCCCTCGGGCAGGCCGAGGCGCCAGTACTCGGAGTCCATGAAGGCCTGGTAGCTCTTCTTGAAGGACGGCGGAACCGGTGCCGTGCCGGTCTCCGGGTCGAAGACCGGCGGGTTGCGGTCGGCGTCGGTGAAGGACTCGGCCAGCTCGTTCTCCGCGAGGCGGGTGAGCTCGTCGAGGACGCTCTTCGCGGTCTCGGTGTCCATCTCCTCGAACGGGCCCGTGCCGTACAGCTTGTCGCGCCCGAGTACCTCGAAGAGGTTGAACTCGATGTCGCGGAGATTCGACTTGTAGTGCCCCATGGCGACGGCTCCGTAAGAGAGGGATCGGCGAGGCACTGACTCCTCGCACCTAGTACGCATACCAACAAGTAGCTACGATGATGCTACCCGTCGGTAATAAGAAGCAAGCCCTATCCGGACATCTGTGACCCGGTCCTCCCGTCGGGTCGTTAGTCTGTGCGGCATGTACGGCTACGACCAGAGCGCGGGGACTCAAGCGGGTTACGTCCCGCCGCAGCAGCAGATGCCGGGCGGATACGGGCAGCAGACGCCGCTGTATCCCGAGCCGTCCGCGCCCTCGCTCGCCGACGCCGTGCGCGCGTTCACCACGGGTCAGATGGCGGCCGAGGACTTCCAGCAGATCTTCGCCACCTCCAAGGTCTACTGCCCGCGCGGTGACAACCCCGGATTCCTCGCCCTGCACAACACCCAGCAGCCGGTGATCCCGATGTTCACCTCGCTCAAGGAGCTGCGGCGGTACGCGGGCAAGGAGTCCAAGTACTTCGTGATCACCGGCGCCGAGGTGATCGACCTGCTGCCGACCGGCTACGGCTTCGTGGTCGACATGGAGGGTGAGCACCGGATGGTCTTCGACGCGAAGGCCGTGGAGCAGATGGTCGAGTTCGCCATGCGCCGGATGTACGGCTGAGGCGAGGTCCGCGCGTCCGCGGGTCCCGCGACGCCTTGCTCCGCGGACGGCCCGCCTGTGCCCGCACGAAAGCCCGGAGGGAATTCCCTCCGGGCTTTCTCCGTTCCCGGTGGCAGGAAGTTCAACGCTCAACTAAAGTGGGCGTACCCGAGGAGGTACCGACATGCCTGCAGTGACCGTCGAGAACCCGTTGACGCTGCCCCGTGTGACCGCGCCCGCCGATGCCGCGGCACGTCCCGTGCTCACCGTCACGACCGCGCCCAGCGGTTTCGAGGGCGAGGGCTTCCCGGTGCGCCGGGCGTTCGCCGGGATCAACTACCGCCATCTCGACCCGTTCATCATGATGGATCAGATGGGCGAGGTGGAGTATCAGCCTGGGGAGCCGAAAGGGACCCCGTGGCATCCGCACCGCGGCTTCGAGACCGTCACGTACATCGTCGACGGGATCTTCGACCACCAGGACTCCAACGGGGGTGGCGGCACCATCACCAACGGCGACACCCAGTGGATGACCGCGGGAAGCGGTTTGCTGCATATCGAGGCGCCGCCGGAGCAGCTCGTGATGTCCGGCGGGCTCTTCCACGGGCTCCAGCTGTGGGTGAACCTCCCCGCCAGGGACAAGATGATGGCGCCGCGCTACCAGGACATCCGCAGCGGCAGCGTCCAGCTCCTCACCTCCCCCGACGGCGGCGCGCTGCTGCGCGTCATCGCCGGTGAGCTGGACGGCCACGAGGGCCCCGGCATTACGCACACGCCGATCACGATGGTCCACGCCACGCTGGCGCCGGGTGCCGAGGTCACCCTGCCCTGGCGGGAGGACTTCAACGGGCTGGCATACGTCATGGCCGGGCGCGGGTCGGTCGGTGCCGAGCGGCGCCCGGTCCACCTGGGCCAGACCGCGGTCTTCGGCGCCGGCGGCTCGCTGACCGTCCGCGCGGACGGGAAGCAGGACTCGAACACGCCGGACCTGGAGGTCGTCCTGCTCGGCGGCCGGCCGATCCGTGAGCCGATGGCCCACTACGGTCCGTTCGTGATGAACACCAAGGACGAGCTCATGCAGGCCTTCGAGGACTTCCAGAAGGGCCGGCTCGGCACGGTTCCCGCCGTGCACGGGATGTCGGAGAAGGGCCCGCAGGAGGCCTGACCTGCCGGCCGCGGGCGGCCCTGCCCGTCGGCAACGACGGTGCCCGGAGACTGCCCGGACCAGGCAGTGATCCCGGCCGCGGACGGACGCGATGATGTCCGTACGCGGCCGGACGGCTGCCGGGGCACGGGAGGGACGGGGCGCGATGAGCGAACGCCGGGTCATACGGACGATGCTGCGGCGGATGGAGAGCGGGGAGCCCGTCGAGGTCACGCGCACCCTGTCGTCCACGACGAGGCTCGCCCGGCTCGCTGCCATGGCCCAGCAGTTCGGATACGAGTACGCCGATGTGCGGCAGGGCGGCGGGCCCCAGGGCAACGGCTACGTGATCACGGTCGTGCCCGATCCCCGCCCGGGGGCCCGCGCGCGGGCCGCGCGGAACAGGACGCGGTACCCGCACGCGAGCAGTGGGGACGAGCTGCCGGACATCGACCCCCGCGAGGTGGAACTCCTCAAGGCCCGTCTCACGTACGACATGAGCACCATGTACACCACGAGGCAGCTGGTCCTGCTCACGGGGATCGGCGCCGTCCCCCTGGCCCTGCCCGTCGGCTTGGCGCTCGGTGCGGGCACCACGGCCGTCGTTGTCCTCACCGGCGTCGTCTGGGCCGCGCTGATGGCCCTCCTGCCTGTCGGGTTCGCCGTGAACCGGCGCTTCAAGGCCAAGTACGCCGGTCTGCTGCGGGCCGCCGGGTTCACGCCGGTGACGGACCCGGGCGGGCGGGTGCGCTACGTGCCGCCGGGCGGGCGGCTTCCCGGGCACGGCGATCCCTTCGCGTGAGGTGAGAGCACCGGCCGCTCAGCGGGTCACCGCCCGTCGGGGCCGACCCCGTCCTTCTCGTACAGCTCGAACCAGATGCTCTTGCCCTCGCCGCGCGGGTCGACGCCCCAGGTGTGGGCGAGGAGTTCGACCAGGACCAGACCGCGGCCGGAGGACGCCAGCTCACCCGGTCTGCGCAGATGCGGCAGGTCGTCGCCGGCGTCGGTGACCTCGATGCGGATCCGGCGGCCGTCTCCCCCGTCGGTGACCTCGGCGAGCAGCAGGGCGTCGGCGTCGGTGTGCACGAGGACGTTGGTGAGCATCTCCGACAGCAGCAGCTCCGCCGAGTCCACCTGGTCCGTCGAGGACCAGTCGTGCAGCAGCTCCCGCAGCTGGTGCCGGGCCACGGCGACCCGCTCGGGCTCGGCCTGCGCCACGGTCAGCATCGTGCGGCGCACCGGCGGCCGAACGGTGTCCTGCGCGCCGCAGCCGCAGCCGTCGCCCTGCCGGGAAAGGAGCAGGACGGCGATGTCGTCCTCGCGCCGGTCGATCAGCGGGCCGGTGGTGTGGTGGGAGGAGGGCCCGTGCACCGCCTGGACCAGGGCGTCGGCCAGTTCCTCCTGGTTTCCCGTGTGCTCCTCGAGGATGCCGCGCAGGCGCCGCCAGCCGGTGTCCAGGTCGTGCCCACCGGTCTCGATCAGCCCGTCCGTGCAGATCATCATGGTCTCGCCGGACTCCAGGATCAGCCGCGTGGTGGGGTAGTCGGCGTCCGGGTCGATACCCAGCGGCAGCCCGCCCGCGGTCGGCCGGGCCAGCACCGTCGCGTCGGCCATGCGGATCACCGGGTCCGGATGCCCGGCGCGGGCCACCTCCAGTACGCCGCTCACGGGGTCGACCTCGGCGTACAGACAGGTCGCGAAGCGCAGATCGGCCGGGTCCTCCTCGCCGATGCCGTGCAGGAAGCGGGAGGCGCGGGAGAGCACCGCGTCGGGCCGATGACCCTCGGACGCGTAGGCCCGCAGGGCTGTCCGCAGCTGGCCCATCAGCCCGGCGGCCCGTACGTCATGCCCCTGGACGTCGCCGATGACCAGGGCGAACCGTCCTGCCCCGGACTTCGTCCGTGAGGTGCCCCCGGGCAGCGGGATCACGTCGTACCAGTCGCCGCCGACCTGGAGTCCGCCACCGGTGGGGATGTAGCGGGCGGCGATGCTCAGGCCCGGGATGCCCGGGCCGAGCTTCGGCATCATCGAGCGCTGGAGACCGTCGGTCAGTGCCCGCTCGCTCTCGACCGTGCCCGCGCGGGACAGCGCCTGGGCCAGCATCCGAGCCACCGTGGTCAGCACGGACCGCTCGTCCGGGGTGAAGGCGACCGGGTAGGCGAACGCCGCCAGCCAGGCGCCCATGGTGCGGCCGGACGCGGTCAGCGGCAGGAACGCCCAGGAGCGGCGTCCGAAGCGCCGGGCAAGCGGCCAGGTGAGGGGGTAGCGGGTCTGGTACTGCTCCGGGGAGGAGATGTAGACCGCGCGGCCCGTGCGTACCACCTCGGCGGCCGGGTAGTCCGTGTCCAGCGGCATGTAGAACGGGTGGTCGGCGCCGGGTTCGTGTCCGTGGTGGCCGATGATCGTGAGCCGGTCGCCCTCCACCCCGAACACGGCCAGTCCGTCCGGCGAGAACCCCGGCATCGACAGATTGGCCGTGACCCGCAGTACCTCCTGCGTCGACCGGGCCTCCGCCAGCGCACGGCCCGCGTCCAGCAGGAACGCCTCCCGTGAGCGCCGCCAGTCGCCGGTGACCGCGCTGCGCCCGGCGGCGGTTCCCGGTGCCGGCTCGGTGACCTCCTGGAGGGAGCCGGTCAGCACATACCCCTTGCGGGTGCGGTCGAAGGAGGGCTTGGAACGGCTGCGCACGACCCGCACGACCCGCTGCTGGTCGTCCATGATCCGGATCCGCACCTCCGCGAGGGTGCCCTCGGCGACGGCGAGCTGGACCACTCCGGTGATCTCGTTCCAGTCGACGGGGTGCAGGCGCGCCCGGACCTGGGCCTCCGTGAGGGTGACCTCCCGGGCGGGCAGCCCGAGCAGCCGTGCTGCCACGGCGTCGACCGTGACCAGCCCGGCGGCGGTGTCCCAGTGCCACACACCCGTGGCGAGTGCGGCGAGGATGTCCCCCAGGGCAGGCAGGGGCTCACCAGTACGCATTGCACCACTTTATGAAGATGCTGTCGGAAAGTTCCACCGCACCCCACTCGTCGGCGCAGAGAAGTGATCTTGGCCCGGCCGGTAGTCTTGGGGGAGTTTCACGTGAAACAACGACCCCGATCCGCGAAGGCTGGATGAACGACGATGCATCGGTACAGGTCCCACACCTGCGGCGAGCTCCGCGCCACTGACGTCGGCACCGACGTCCGGCTGAGTGGCTGGCTGCACAATCGGCGCGACCTGGGCGGCATCCTCTTCATCGATCTGCGCGATCACTACGGCATCACGCAGCTTGTGGCGCGACCGGGTACGGAGGCGTACGAGGCGCTGGACAAGCTGTCCAAGGAGACCGTGGTCCGCGTCGACGGCAAGGTCGTCTCGCGCGGTACGGAGAACGTCAACGCCGAACTCCCGACCGGTGAGGTCGAGGTCGAGGTCGGCGCGGTGGAGGTGCTGGGCGCGGCCGCCCCGCTGCCCTTCACGATCAACGCCGAGGACGGGGTCAACGAGGAGCGGCGTCTGGAGTACCGCTTCCTGGACCTGCGCCGCGAGCGCATGCACCGCAACATCCTGCTGCGTACGTCGGTGATCTCGGCGATCCGCCAGAAGATGACGGCGTTGGGCTTCAACGAGATGGCGACGCCGATCCTGAGCGCCACCTCCCCCGAGGGCGCCCGTGACTTCGTGGTTCCCTCCCGGCTGAACCCCGGCAAGTTCTACGCGCTGCCGCAGGCCCCGCAGCAGTTCAAGCAGCTGCTGATGATCTCCGGCTTCGACCGCTACTTCCAGATCGCGCCCTGCTTCCGTGACGAGGACGCCCGCGCGGACCGTTCGCCGGGCGAGTTCTACCAGCTCGACGTGGAGATGAGCTTCGTCGAGCAGGAGGATGTCTTCCAGCCGATCGAGAAGCTGATGACCGAGCTGTTCGAGGAGTTCGGCAACGGCCGTCATGTGACGTCGCCGTTCCCGCGTGTCCCGTTCCGCGAGGCGATGCTGAAGTACGGCTCCGACAAGCCGGATCTGCGCGCCCAGCTGGAGCTCGTTGACATCACCGACATCTTCGAGGGCTCGGAGTTCAAGGCGTTCGCCGGCAAGCACGTGCGTGCGCTGCCGGTGCCGGACGTCTCGGGCCGGCCGCGCAAGTTCTTCGACCAGCTCGGCGACTACGCGGTCTCGCAGGGCGCGAAGGGGCTGGCGTGGGTGCGGGTCGGCGAGGACGGTGCGCTGAGCGGCCCGATCGCGAAGTTCCTCACCGAGGAGAACGTCGCCGAGCTGACCAAGCGGCTCTCCCTGGCCCCCGGCCACGCGGTGTTCTTCGGCGCGGGCGAGTTCGACGAGGTCTCCAAGATCATGGGCGCGGTGCGGGTCGAGGCCGCCAAGCGCGCCGGTCACTTCGAGGAGAACGTCTTCCGCTTCTGCTGGATCGTCGACTTCCCGATGTACGAGAAGGACGAGGACACCGGCGCGATCGACTTCTCCCACAACCCCTTCTCGATGCCGCAGGGCGGTCTGGAGGCCCTGGAGACGCAGGACCCGCTGGACATCCTGGGCTGGCAGTACGACATCGTCTGCAACGGTGTCGAGCTGTCCTCCGGCGCGATCCGGAACCACGAGCCGGAGATCATGCTCAAGGCGTTCGAGATCGCGGGTTACGACCGGGAGACGGTCGAGGAGAAGTTCGCCGGCATGCTCCGCGCGTTCCGCTTCGGCGCCCCGCCGCACGGAGGCATTGCCCCCGGCGTCGACCGCATCGTGATGCTCCTCGCCGACGAGCCGAACATCCGCGAGACGATCGCCTTCCCGCTCAACGGCAACGCGCAGGACCTGATGATGGGCGCGCCGACGGAGCTGGACGAGACCCGTCTGAAGGAACTCCACCTGACGGTCCGCAAGCCACAGCCGAAGTAGTCCCGACGGCAGCAGCAGCGAAGGGGCCCGGAACCGCCGAGACGGCCGCCGAGACGGTTCCGGGCCCCTTCCGCGTCCGAGGGCCTTCAGGCCGCCGGGCCGTCCTCGGTGAAGAGGTCTTCGGCGCGCTCGACCGTGCCGGAGCGGTCGAGCCAGTCGTTGAGGCGGTCGAGGTCGGTGCAGGCGGTGATGCGCTCACGGACGTCGTCGGAGAGCGGGAGGCCCCGTACCTCCAGCACGCGCACGATCCCCCGGGCCTCACCCCGGGCCTCACCCCGGGCTTCGCCCCGGGCCTCACCCCGGGCTTCGCCTTCGGCCTTGCCCTCCAGGTACTTCTCTTCGAAAAGCGTTCCATGCCCCGGGAAGTGGGTGACGACGTTCTGCATCAGTTTCCTCCAGTTCTTCCTGGTCGGAGTGGACTCAAGGCCGACCTCCACCACCTCGAACCAGTACTTCGTGATGTCCGGATCGAAAGAGGCGAGTCCGCAGGCGACCGTTTCCAGTATGGCGTTCGCCCGCCGGCTTTGGCTGTGAACGATGGCCGAGAGTGCCGCCAGGGCCGGCTGCTGGACCACCACCGTCTCGTCGGTGACCTCGGGGACCGTCTGCGGGCCCAGGACGAACGGGCGGGTGACCTGGGTCGTCCAGGGGCCCACGGTGCACTCGAACGGGCCCATCGCCCAGGCAGCCGTCGAGCGGTCGCGGCAGACCGCGACCAGTAGTACGGGCAGGTCGTACTTCGCGCGCAGGTATGCGACGTAGTACGCCCAGCTGTTCGCCTTGTCCGGGTCCTTCTTCGTCTGAGCCTCGACGGCCAGGACGAAGTGCTCACCCATGTCGGGTTCGAACATGAGGACCGTGTCCGCGCGGCGCTCCATCGGGCGGATTTCGGTGACGTCGGCGGAGAGCTCGTGGAAGTCCGTCTTTACGGGCGGCGGAAGGCCCAGCGCTTCGAAGACGGGCGTGAGGGCCTCCGGGTGATTCCGGAAGAGCTGGTGGGAGGCCTCGTGTGTTGCTGTGACCATGAGCGCAAGCCTGGTGCGCTCATGGTCTATGCGTAGGGCATATGTGGGATGTTCACCCGATCGGGTCAGCGGGCCACGAACTGGGTCAGGATGGCCTGGACTTCGTAGATGTCGACGCCCTTGGTGAAGGTCTTCTGGATGGGGGTCGGGGAGCCCGAGAGCCAGATCTTCAGTTCGGCGTCGAGGTCGAAGGTGCCGGCGGTCTCCACCGCGAAGTGGGTGATGCTGCGGTAGGGGATGGAGTGGTACTCCGTCTTCTTGCCGGTGATGCCCTGCTTGTCGACCATGATCAGGCGGCGGTCCGTGAACAGGATGGTGTCGCGGATCAGCAGGAACGCGGCGTGCACCTGCTCGCCCTGGCCCAGCAGACGGGCGTAGTCCTGCTGTGCCTGGGCCGGGTCGATGGTGTGCGCGTTGCCGAAGAGTGCCATGGAACGGGTCCCCCCACGTGAGCGGTGACGGCGGCCGGGCGCCGGCCGTCCTCACGTGATCTTCGCAAAGGGAGGGGCCCGGGAGAAGGTGTGTTCGTCTCCTGGGCCCTGCTGTAGCGCGCGCGTTACGTGGTGGGTGACGGGCGGGCGCCGACGGAGGCGGAAGAGAGCCGCAGAGGCCCGGAAACAAGCCGTTTCCGGGCCTCTGGACGTACGCGATACGTCCTATGCGGTCGGCTTCTCCTCGAGACGGGGGAACAGCACCGCGCCCTTGGTGACCGTCGAGCCGGCGGGCAGTCGGCCCCAGTCGGCGACCTCACTGATCTTCTGGTCGGCGAGTGCTCCGAGGGACGCGTCCGCGCCGAGGGAGTCCCAGAGCTTCTGGGAGGTTTCCGGCATGACCGGGTTGAGGAGGACGGCCACCGCGCGGAGGGACTCCGCGGCCGTGTAGAGGATCGTCGCCAGGCGGGCCCTGCCCTCGTCGGAGGTGTCCTTGGCGACCTTCCACGGCTCCTGCTCCGTGATGTAGCCGTTGACCTGCTTCACGAAGTCGAAGACGGCCAGGATGCCGCCCTGGAAGTCCACCTCGTCGCCGATCTTGCGGTCCGCTTCCGTGACGGCCTTGGTCAGGCCGTCGTGGATCGCCTGCTCCGCGTCGCCGTCGGCCGCCGACGCCGGCAGCTCGCCGCCGAAGTACTTGCCGACCATCGCCGCCACGCGGGAGGCGAGGTTGCCGTAGTCGTTCGCCAGCTCGCTGGTGTAGCGGGCCGAGAAGTCCTCCCAGGAGAAGCTGCCGTCCTGGCCGAAGGCGATCGCGCGCAGGAAGTACCAGCGGTACGCGTCCACGCCGAAGTGCGAGGTCAGGTCCTGCGGCTTGATGCCGGTCAGGTTGGACTTGCTCATCTTCTCGCCGCCGACCATCAGCCAGCCGTTCGCGGCGATCTTCCCGGGCAGGGGGAGGCCCTGCGCCATCAGCATCGCCGGCCAGATGATCGCGTGGAAGCGGAGGATGTCCTTGCCGACCAGGTGGACGTCGGCGGGGAACGTCGACTCGAACTTCTCCGGGTTCTCGTTGTAGCCGACGGCGGTGGCGTAGTTCAGCAGCGCGTCGATCCACACGTAGATGACGTGCTTGTCGTCCCACGGGACCGGCACGCCCCAGTCGAACGTCGAGCGGGAGATGGAGAGGTCCTGGAGGCCCTGGCGGACGAAGTTCACGACCTCGTTGCGCGCGGACTCGGGCTGGATGAAGCCGGGGTTGGCCTCGTAGTGGGCGAGCAGCTTCTCGCTGTACTCGCTGAGCTTGAAGAAGTAGTTCTCCTCGCTGAGGATCTCCACCGGCTTCTTGTGGATCGGGCACAGCTTCTGGCCCGCGTACTCGCCCTCGCCGTCGAGCAGCTCGCCGGGGAGCTTGTACTCCTCGCAGCCCACGCAGTACGGGCCCTCGTAGCCGCCCTTGTAGATCTCGTCCTTGTCGTACAGGTCCTGCACGAACTCCTGGACGCGGTCGGTGTGCCGCTTCTGTGTGGTGCGGATGAAGTCGTCGTTCGCGATGTCGAGGTGCTCCCACAGGGGCTTCCAGGCCTCCGTGACGAGCTTGTCGGCCCAGGCCTGCGGGGTGACCCCGTTGGCCTCGGCCGTGCGCATGATCTTCTGACCGTGCTCGTCCGTGCCGGTGAGGTACCACACCTTCTCGCCGCGCTGGCGGTGCCAGCGGGTGAGCACGTCGCCTGCGACGGTCGTATAGGCGTGGCCCAGGTGAGGAGCGTCGTTGACGTAGTAAATGGGGGTCGAGACGTAGTACGCCTTCGCTCCCTGCTTCTCTGATCCAGTGGCCGCCATGGTCGAAATCCTACTGGCCCGGCGGGGGGCGGCTCACACGCGTTTCGGGGGGCGGACGGGATCCGTCCGCCCCCCGAGGGGTGGTGAGGGGTGAGGCCGGGGTTACGGGCGCCAGGAGGCCAGCACGCCCTCGTACAGCTCCTTGTCCGTGAGCTCGCGGGGGGAGGGGCCCGCGTGGAAGAAGGAGGTGTTCTCCGTCTTCAGTTTGCGGAGGTAGTCGAAGGCCTTGTTGTCGTGCTCACCGAAGGCGACGAAGGAGAAGAACACGTTGGGGTGGTTCTTCGCCGCGTCGGTGAGGGCCTGGGTGGCGGGGGTCTTGGCGTCGGGGGCGCCGTCGGTCTGGAAGACCACCAGGGCGGGGGTGCCGGCCTCCTCGTTGGCGTGCTGCGCGAGGACCGCCTCGACGGCGGCGTGGTAGCTGGTACGGCCCATGCGGCCGAGCCCGGCGTGCAGCTCGTCGATCTTGTTCTCGTGGTCGGTGAGGGTCAGCTCGCCGGTGCCGTCGAGTTCGGTGGAGAAGAAGGTGACGTGGACGGTGGCCTCGGTGTCGAGGTGGGCGGCGAGGGCGAGGGTCTGCTCGCCGAGGGCCTGGGCCGAGCCGTCCTTGTAGTACGGGCGCATGGACGCGGAGCGGTCGAGTACGAGGTAGACCTTGGCGCGGGTGCCGGTGAGGTCGTTCTTCTCGAGGGCTGTGGTCGCGGCCTTGTAGGCGGGGGTGAGGAGCATTGCATTGGGCTGGGCAGGGGGTTCGGCCTCGGCTTCGCCTTCGGCCGGGGATTCGTTCCCACCCGCACCACCCGTGCGGCTTTCGTCGTCGGGTGCGGGTGGCCCCTGTGGGGCGTCCTCGCCGTCGGCGGCTGCGGGTGAGCCCTCGGCTGCGGGGGCGGGGGCGGGGGCGGGCTCGGGGGCCGCCTCCGGTTCGGGCTCCGCCTTCGCCTCCGGTTCGGGTTCGGCCTTCGCTTCCGGCTCCGGCTCCGGCTCGGGCTTCGCCTTTGTTTCCGGCTTTGCTTCCGCTTCCGGCTTGGCCGCTGCCTCGGGCTCGGTCTCGGTCTTGGTCTCGGGCTTTGTCTCCGGCTCCGGAGTGGGCTCCGGCTTGGCCTTCGTCTCCGGCTCCGTCTCGGCTCCCGCCTCGGTCTCCGGCTCCGGCTCCGGGGTGGCCTTCGTTTCCGGCTCCGCCTCGGCCTCCGGCTCAGCCTTCGTCTCGGCTTTCGCCTCCGGCTCCGGGGCTGACTCCGGCTCCGGGGCCGGCTCCGGTTCGGGCTTTGTCTCGGCCTCGGGCTCGGGGGTCGGCTCGGGGGTTGCTTCCGGTTCCGGGGCGGGGGCCTTCGCCGTGGTGGGGGACGGGGGGTCGTCCGAGCCGGTGGGCTCGGGGACCGTGATCTTGTCGAATGCGGCGCTGACGAGGTCGTGTTCGTCTCCGCGGGGTTCCGGGACCGAGGGCGCGGCGGACGCCGGCGCCGGGTTCGGTTCCGCGGACGGGGAGGGAATCGTCGGTGTGCTCGCGGCGGGCTCCGGAGCCGGTTCGGGCGATGTCGGAGCGGCCGTTTCCTTCGGCTCGGCGGCCTGCGCCGCACCCTCCGCTTCGGTGGTGCTCGCTTTGCGTGACCGTCCGAACGCGTTCCGCAGGAGAGTGAGAATGCCCATGTGCGCAACCCTTCGCGTGAGTTGATGCCCGTCAATCCCTGGCCAGGACGGACACGTAAGGTTAGCGGCCCGCAAGGGCGATCTTGGGCAGGGTGGGGTTTGCGGAATCGTATATGTCAAGAGCGCGATCCGGCCTGCCGGTGAAGGTTTCGGCTCACTCGGTGCAACTTCCTTAATGCTGCCGCAGGTTCACTCGCCGTTCATCAGGGCGCCCGGCTGCCGCACATATGTGCTCCTACCGTCACGCTGACACCACGGGCATCCAAGGAGAAAATACGTGCGAAAGCTGCTGCCGTTGATCGGAACGCCGTCCGGTTCGCACCCTGGCGGGCGGTCCGCCATGACTTGTCGTTTCCGGTGTGGTGACGCCTGTTTCCACGAGGTGCCCAACACCAGCTCCAACGAGTACGTCGGTGACGTGATCGCCGGCGCCCTCAGCCGCCGGTCCATGATGCGCGCCGCCGCCGTCGTGACCGTCGCCGCGGCCGGCGCCGGGGCGGTCGGCATCGCGGCCGCGCCCGAGGCGCAGGCGGCGCCCGCCGCCAAGCGCCGCGGCCCTCACCACACCCCCAAGGGCGCCCGCGGTCTGCGGTTCACGCCCGTCGCGCCCAACACGACCGACGCCGTCACCGTGCCGGAGGGTTACCGGCAGAACGTCGTCATCCGCTGGGGCGAGCCCATCCTGCGCGGTGCGCCCGCTTTCGACCCGGAGCGGCAGAGCGCCAGGGCGCAGGCCGGACAGTTCGGGTACAACTGCGACTACCTCTCGCTGCTGCCGCTGCGCGGGGAGCGCGGCCGGCAGCTGCTCGTCGCCAACCACGAGTACACCGACGAGATGCTCATGTTCCGCGACTACGACCCGGAGAACCCCACCCGCGAGCAGGTGGAGATCGCCTGGGCCGCGCACGGGCTCGCCGTGGTCGCCGTCGAGGAGGAGCGCGGGAACGGCAAGCTGACGCCCGTCACCCGGCACCACCTCAACCGGCGGCTCACCGCCACCTCCGAGTTCCGGCTCACCGGGCCCGCCGCCGGGTCCGACCTGGTGAAGACCTCCACCGACCCCAGCGGCACCAAGGTGCTCGGCACCCTCAACAACTGCGCCGGCGGCACCACCCCGTGGGGCACGACCCTGCACGGCGAGGAGAACTTCAACCAGTACTTCGCCCACGGCAGCAGCGCGACCGACAAGCGGTACGGGATCGGCAGCGGCGGCACCGAGCGCAAGTGGGAGCGGTTCGACAAGCGGTTCGACCTCGCCCAGGAGCCGAACGAGGCGCACCGGTTCGGCTACGTCGTCGAGCTCGACCCGTACGACCCCGACTCCACCCCGCGCAAGCACACCGCGCTCGGCCGGTTCAAGCACGAGGCGGCGACCGTGCGGCTGACGCACGACGGGCGTCCGGTCGTCTACACCGGGGACGACGAGCGGTTCGACTACTTCTACAAGTTCGTGGGCAGCAAGCGGATGCGGCACGGCAGCAGCCGCTGGGCCCGCGAGCACAATCTCTCGCTGCTCGACGAGGGCACGCTGTACGTCGCCAGGCTGACCGGTGACTCGCCCGCCATCGAGATCGACGGGACGGGCAAGCTGCCGAAGGACGGCGAGTTCGACGGCAGCGGTCAGTGGATCCCGCTGGCCACCGCGACCGCCGACGGCGCCGTCTCGCACGTGGAGGGCATGACCGCCGAGGAGGTCTTCGTCTTCACACGCCTCGCCGGTGACAAGGTGGGTGCCACCAAGATGGACCGGCCGGAGGACATCGAGCCCAACCCGGTCACCGGCAAGGTGTACGTCGCCCTCACCAACAACTCCCGGCGCGGTGTCGACGCCAACCCCAAGGCGGACGAGGCCAACCCGCGCCACGCCAACAAGCACGGTCATGTGCTGGAGCTGACCGAGCGCTGGAACCGGCCGGAGAGCACCCGCTTCGCCTGGTCGCTGTTCCTGGTCGCGGGCGACCCGGAGGATCCGGCGACGTACTTCGCGGGTTTCCCGAAGGACTCCGTCAGCCCGATCTCCTGCCCGGACAACCTCGCCTTCGACGACCACGGCAACCTGTGGATCTCCACCGACGGCAGCGCCCTCGGCTCCCACGACGGCCTCTTCGGCGTCGCCACGCGCGGGGACCGGCGCGGTGAGCTGAAGCAGTTCCTGACCGTGCCGACGGGTGCGGAGACCTGCGGCCCGGTCATCCAGGACCGCCGGGTGCTGGTCGCCGTGCAGCACCCGGGCGAGGTGGACGGGGCGACCGTCGACACGCCCGCCAGCACCTGGCCCGACGGGCCCGGCACGTACGTCCGTCCGGCCGTGGTCGCGGTGTGGCGCGCGGACGGGCGGGACATCGGCGTCTGACGTCAGCCGGACGGGGAGAGGCTGGGGCCGGGGCCGGGCACCAGCTCCTCCAGCTCCTCCAGCTCCTCCAGCCACTCCCGGTACGCCGGTACCTGGCGTGCCACCTCCCGGTACGCGTCGGCCAGGTCGGGGTAGACGCCCTCCAGCTCCGTGTCCGTGCGGGCCGCCAGCAGCAGCTGCACGCCGAGCGGATCGCCGTACAGCCGGCGGACCGCCGTCTCGGGGCGGGAGGGCGAGGTCGGCTGGCACACGGTGACGACCTCGCCGATGGCGACCAGCGACGCGGCGGTGTGATAGTCGCCGTGCAGCACGCGCGGGCTGATCCCGGCGGCGTGCAGGACACGGCGTACGGCGTCCCACTCGCCGTCGACCGCCGGGTCGATCATCCACCGGTCGCCGGCCAGGTCGGACAGGTGGACGACCGGATGCGCGGCGGCCGGATGGTCGGCAGGCAGGGACACGAACTGCGGCTCGCGCTCGATGAGGACCCGGGTGCGCAGGCCCTCGGGGACGCGCAGCGGGCAGCCTTCGACCTGGTGCACGAAGGCCACGTCGAGTTGGCCGTCGGCGACCATGCGCAGCAGGGCGTTGGCGGAGACGTCCATGTGCAGGGTGGGTTCCTGCCAGTGCCGGCGCAGTCGGCGCAGCCAGCCGGCCAGTGCCCGGCTGGCGGTGGAGCCGATGCGCAGCTGCCGGTCGCCGACGGCGGCGGCGCGGGCCTCGGTGACCAGGGAGCGCAGCTCGGTGACGAGCGGGCGGGCACGGCTGAGCACCAGCCGGCCCAGTGGGGTGGGGCGGCAGCCGGTGCGCGCACGCACGAACAGGGCGCCGCCCAGCTCCTGTTCGATGCGCCGCAGCTGCGTGCTCAACGAGGGCTGAGCCACGCCGAGTTGACGTGCGGCGCGGTGCAGACTGCCGGTGTCGGCGATCGCGCACAGCGCCCTGAGGTGCCTGACCTCGAGCTCCATGCCCTGGGAGGGTAAGGCGGAAGTTCAGGTTTCACCAGACACACAAACCCCGTCCGTTCAGGCGGAGTCGGGCGGCCGGGACCGCTTGGCCGGAGTCCGGCGATAGGGCGGTCCTATCACCGGTTGCCATCATCACACCGACCGTACGGGCACGGACACTCACCGATGACACGTGGCTCAACCCCCACCTCTAGGAGTCATCGATGCGCATGCGCCTTCCCCTGTCCGTGCTCACCGCCGCCGGCCTGAGCGTCACCGCTCTCGGCCTCGGCGCCACCCCGGCCACGGCGGCCCCCGCCCCCCTCGACGCCGCCGCGTCGTTCGCCGCGTACGACGGTTCCTCGGAGGAGGCCGCGGCCAACCGCGCGTTCTTCGAGGCCGTGCTGAAGTCGGCGGCCGAGAAGCGGGCCGCCAGCCCGTCGGGCGCGGCGGCCGTCACCGTCGTGTACAACGCCTCCCGGGCGCCCTCGTTCGCCACGCAGATAGCCCGGAGCACGCAGATCTGGAACAGCTCGGTCTCGAACGTGAGACTCCAGGCGGGCACGTCGGGCGCCGACTTCTCGTACTACGAGGGCAACGACTCGCGCGGCTCGTACGCCTCCACGGACGGGCACGGGCGGGGGTACATCTTCCTCGACTACCGGCAGAACCAGACGTACGACTCGACGCGGGTGACCGCGCACGAGACGGGCCATGTGCTCGGTCTGCCGGACCACTACTCGGGGCCCTGCAGCGAGCTGATGTCCGGGGGCGGTCCCGGGCCGTCCTGCACCAACGCCTACCCCAACTCCACGGAGCGGTCGCGGGTGAACCAGCTGTGGGCGAACGGGTTCGCCGCGGCGCTGGACAAGGCGGAGAAGGCGTTGCAGAAGTCCTCGCGGTAGCCGGTAGCCGGTAGCCGGTAGCCGGGGTCCCGGTTACCGGCGCCTGGAGTCCGCCAGGTGCACGGTGTGGTGGCGGTCCGGGGGGTGTGGCGCAGCCCGGCGTTTGCGGGGTGCCGCCGCGCCCACCCGTGCCTCCCCCAGTGCCTCAAGGGCCTGGGAGGTACCCCCAGCGGCACGATTGGCCGCAGTCGGACGCGGGGCGGGACCGCCCGCAGTCGGGCCCCGCGCCTCGGCTACGTTCCGCGGTGCAGGGTCAGGTCGACGACCAGTGCGCGGTGGTCGGTGCCGGGGAGGTCGAGGAAGCGGGCCCGGTTCGCGGCGAACTCCTCGGACACCAGGACGTGGTCGATCTGCGTGCCGAAGGCCGGCGTGGTGCGGGTCGGCCACGTCGGGGTCCGGTCGGCGCCGTCGAGACGGGCCGCGTCGCGCAGACCGGTGTCGAGGATGCGGCGGAACGCCGCGTGGTCCTGCGAGGCGTTGAAGTCCCCGGCGAGCACGGCCGGGGTGTCCGGGGCGGCGGCGGCCGCGTCGCGCAGCCGGCCGAGCTCCCGCTGCCACAGGCGGACCTGCTCGGGCAGCGGCGGCATGGGATGGGCGAGCTGGAGCCGTACGGTGTGCCCGTCGACGTCGGCCACGGCGCCGGGCATGCCCATGGTGCCGGGGACGCCGTCGGTGGCCTCGAGCGGGAAGCGGCTGAGGATGACCGAGCCCTCGGAGCCGCCGCCCTCCACGGCCTGCCGGTGCGGATGGGAGTCCGCGAGCTCCCGCTTCAGGGCCGCGTCGCAGGTGTACTCGCACTCCTGGACGAACACGATGTCCGGTTTCTCGCGGCGTACGGCGTCGATCAGCGCGTCGGTGGCCTGTCCGAACTCCACGTTGGAGGTCAGCACCCGCAGCTCGGCGACGGGCGGCCCCGCGGGATCACCGGTCTTGCCGTACGGCTCGATGAACCAGGCCAGCAGACCGAGCAGGGCCACCCCCCACACCGCGCCGGTCCACCAGCGGGCGAGCAGGGTGAACAGCAGGCCGGCGGCGGTGGGAACGAGCAGCCACGGCAGGAAGGCGAGCAGTTGGGGCACGGGGGTGATGCCGTCGGTGTCGGCGGTGCGGCAGCCGACGACCGCGCTCACCCCGGCGAACAGCAGCCCCGCACACCAGGCACCGAACCGTCGCCCTCCCCCGGGCCGCCGTCCGCTCCCGTCGCCCGTGACCGTCGGGTCGGCAGTGGCAGTGTTCAACGTTCCGGCCTTCCGCTCACGGGTGCGATGCCCCGAATCCTCCCTCAGAGACGAGGGAGCGTGGCGGGCGGTTGCCGGTGACGGCTGTCCGGGGCGGTCGCGGGGGACGGGGATGCGCGGCCGGTTGCGTGGCGGCCGGTCAGCCAGGAGGCCAGGGCCACGGTCAGGCCCAGCGCGAGCAGCAGCCAGGACGCGGTGCGCAGGGTGGCGGTGAGGGCGTCGTAGATCGCGGCCGCGGCCGGGCGGTGGAGGCGGTCGGGCAGGTCGGCCAGGGTGATCCGGCGGCCGACGGTGACCGCGAGGGCCAGGAGGGCGCCGCCCAGCGCCGTGCCCAGTCCGGTGGCGGTGAGTGCGCGGCGGCGGCAGGCGGCGACGGCGATCCCGGTGACGGCGAGGACGACGGCCGAGAGCGGCAGCCAGAACGCGGCGGCGTCCAGCACGTGGTACCCCCTTCGGAGTCCGGCCACCTCCTCGGCCGGAACCACCGCGACCTCGGTGTGTTCGACGGGGATGCGGTGGGCGTAGGGCATGTGGTCGACGGTGAGCCGCTGTCTTACCTGCGTGGTGACGGGTGCGAGGTCCACGGTGACCGGGCCCCGTGGGGTCACGTCGTCGCGCAGGGCGTGCAGGACGGCGTCGTGGACGGCTCTGTTTCCCGCGTCCCACGCGGTGCGGAACGCTTCGGTGCGGGTGAAGGAGTGGACCGCGTCGCGTACGAACGGGGCGAGGGTGGCATCCGCCGGTGATGCGGTTTCCGGGGCCAGTTCCTGTACGACCGCGTCCCCTACGGCGTCGGCCACCGCGTCGCGTACGGCCGGGTCGGTGGCCAGGGGTGCCATGGCGCTGACGTAACGGCCGGTGTCGGCCAGACCGAACGCCGCCCAGGCGGCGAGGGTGCCGCAGGGGGCGAGGAGGCAGGCGAGGGCGACGAGGGTTGCGGAGAGGGTGTTGCGCAGCCGTGTGCGGCGGGGTTCGGGTTCGTCACGGGGGACCACGACTCCAGGCAAGGTGCATGAGGCCGCGTGCGCGAGTGCTGGGGGCCCGAACGGGCGGTGGGCCCGCGGCGTCAGGTGGTGCGGTGGCCCTGGGCGTCCTCGCGTGTGTAGAAGCGGTAGAACATCACGCCGAAGACGCCTGCCGCGACCCCCAGCGCCAGTGCCGTGGAGCGCAGGACGCTGCCGCCGGACTGGCTGAAGAGGAAGCCGACCGCGATGCCGCCGAAGGCCGCCCACACCACCGCGTGCACCTCGCGCCGCAGCTTCGGGGCCACGGCCAGGAGCGCCATGAGGACCACGGCGAACACGAGCGCGGTGAGGAAGCCGAACAGGAGGTTCCAGCCGGTGATGGGCCCGCCGTAGCGCCGGTTGGCCGCCGCCCAGAAGCCGTACACGAGCCCGAGGAGGACGGGAAGCGCGACCAGCGCCGCCTTGTGGGCCCGCCCGCTGAAGACGTCCGTCGTGCCGCCCCGCTCGATCGCTCGCCGGGACCGGGGTGCCGCGTGCGCCATGAGAGCACTCCTCTCTCCTCGCCCCCGCCTACCAGGGCACACCCGCCGGGGTCCGTCGGCAAGTCGGCCGGGCGGTCCCCGGCGGTCCCCGGGGACCGGATGCGGGCCGCACGTCCCCGTGTTTCGCTGGGGCGGTGAGTCCGGACAGCGGGGGATACGGCCTGCACGACCGGTACCCGCGGGCCGGCCGCCGGGATGTCGTGCACCGGCACGAGATGCTCCGGGTCAGAGGCCGCAGCGTCGCCTGGGTCCCGCCCCTGCTCCTGCTCGTGACCATCGTGGTGATCGACTACAACACCGGCGGCGAGTTCCGGACCATCTCCTGGATCGTGCTGGTGCCCGGCATCGCCGCCGCGATCTGCGGGGTGTGGGGCACGTCCCTGTTCGCCGTCCTGGCGATCGTCGCCTACACCATGGTCGACAGTGCCTGGCCGCACCAGTTCCAGGCGGGGCTGGCGGACTTCATCCTCGTCATCACCGGCGGCGTCCTCGCCACGCTGGCCTGTGTGGTGCGGGTGCGCGGTGAGCGCCGCGCCCTGCACATGCGGGACGTCACCGACACCGTCCGCCAGACCGTGCTGCGTCCCCTGCCGCCCGGCTGGGGCGGCCTGGAGCACGCCGGGGTCTATCTCACCGCGGACGCCCAGGCCCGGGTGGGCGGCGACTTCTACGACATCCAGCCGGGCCCGCACGGCACCCGTGTCTTCGTCGGTGACGTGCAGGGCAAGGGGCTGGGCGCGGTGGAGACGGCGGCGGTGCTGCTGGGCGCGTTCCGGGAGGCCGGCTACCACGAGCCGGAGCTGATGGGCGTCGCCGACCGGCTGGAGGACCGGATGGTGCGCCACCGCGAGTACACCACCGCGGTCGGCCGGGCCGACGGCGACCGGTTCGCCACCGCCGTACTGCTCGGCTTCCCGGCGGGCCGCGACGATGCCGTGGACGCCGTCGTCTTCGGCCACGAACCCCCGCTGGCCGTCGGCCCCGGTGGCGTACGGATCCTGCCGGTCGCGGGAGGGCTTCCGCTCGGTTACCGCGACCTCGCCCCCGGGGCGCCGCCGCGGACGCGCCGGTTGCCGCTGGCCGCCGACGAGACGCTGCTGCTGGTCACGGACGGGGTGACCGAGGCACGGGACGCCGACGGACGCTTCTACCGGCTCGCCGAGCACGTCTCCCGCGCGGTGGCGGCGGACCCGCGGATCGCCGCACCGGCCCGGCTGGTCGCCTTCGTACGGGACGGCACGCTGCGGCACTGCCGGGGCCATCTGGCCGACGACACCACGGCCTTCGCGGTGCGGCGCACCCGCACGACGGGTCGCGAAGGGCACGAAGGGGGACGTTCACGGTACTGACCCCACCCTTTGCGGCCGCAGCGGATACCGTGCTGCCGTAGCTGATCGACAGGGGAGGGGACCATGCCCGGAACCGTGCTGCTGCTGGCGGCCGCACCGCTGGGCCGCGGGCGGCTGGTGGACGCGGCGTCCGTGCTCCCGGTCCTCGCCGCGGTACCGCCCTCCGTGCTGTCCGGCACCGACACCGCGAACGTCGTCGAACTCGCCGACCCGCTCCAGCCGCAGGCCGTACTGACCCGGCTGCGCGCGGCCGCCGCCGCCCCGGGACCCCTGACCGTGTACGTCGCCGGCCAGCTCCAGCTCGACCGCCGACAGCGGCTGCCGCACCTGGCGCTGGCCCGGACCACCGCGTCCACCGTGCGGTACACGGCGCTGCCCTGGCACTGGTTCCGGGAGGAACTGCGGCTGCGTCCGGCGGGCGCGACGACCCTGATCCTCGATCTGCACACCGACGCGGAGACCTGGCAGTCGCTGTGCGCGCCGCGGCCGGCGGGCCCGGACCCGCTGGACGTCGGCCGGGACAACGCCGTGTACGGGCACATCGCACCGCCGCCGTCCCGTCGTACGGTCGCGGCACCGGCGTACATGAAGGCGGTCGCCACGATTCTGCGCAGTGGACGGCGGCCACCGGTGGAGGAACTGCACCAGCGGGCGCTGGCCCGGATCGCGCCGGAGAGCGCGGGCACCGGTCTGGTGCTGGAGCGGCACGGGCCGCTCCCGGGCGATCCGCACGCGGCCGTCACCGCCGCCGTGCGCTCCGGCCGGCACGAGGACGCCGACGCGCTCGCCGCGCGGCTTGAGCAGGCGGCCCGTCTCGCCCATGGGCCCGTCTCCGAGGAGGCGATGCACTGGAGCGAGGTCCGGGCGGATCTGGCGATGCTGGCCGGGGACGCCGCGCGCAGTTGCCGTACCTGGCTGTCGGTGGCCACGACGCGGCTGGCCGCGGGGCAGCCGGTGGACGCGCCCGCCGTCGAGGCCGCCGTGGACCGGGCACACCACCAGTGGGGCCGGATCGACGACCCGGTCCACGCCCGTGAACTCGGCGCAATGCTGGCCGAGCTGCGGGGCCGTGTGCCCGGCCGGCAGGAGGGTGCGCTGGACCATGTGCGCCGCCAGCTGCGGCAGTTGCAGACACAGAGCTGAGTGACGTACGAACCCTCCCCAGCGGGCGACCGCGATGCCATGATGGTGAGTCATGGCTGAGGGGGACGGTGTGGCCAACCAGGGTATTCGCGTACGCCTGGACGGGACGGCGACCGAGAGAGACATCGGGGCGCTGCGCATGTGGCTGGAGCGGGAGCAACCGCTCGACGAACGGGTGCACGCCGGCGAGTTACGGATCCACGAACGGCCCAGGCCGGACGGCACCGGTGCCCCGATGGGTGTCGGCACGGAGATCGTCCTCGTCGTCACGGGGGCGGGCGCGGCCGTGTTCTTCCAGGAGCTGCTGGAACAGGTCAAGCGGGCGGTGTCGGCCTGGCGCGCCAATCGGGCCGCCGTCGAGGCCGGCGATCCGCCGGACGCGGAAGTCGAACCGGTGAACGTCGACGACAGGTAGGCCGGTGACCCCCCACGGCCCGCGCGAGCGGGTGAACCGGGCGCTGCTGGTCGGCGTGTCGGAGTACGACTTCACCGAGCCGCCGCACGGAGTGCCCGGCGACCTCCCCGCGGTCAAGCACAACGTGAACCGGATGCGCGAGGTGCTGGAGCGCGGCGGGGCCTTCGGCGAGCGGGAGATCAGGGTCGCCCACTCGCCGTCCCTGGACGACTTCGGCCGGGCGCTCGGAGCGGCGGCGCATGAGGCGGAGGGGGTGTTGCTGCTCTACTTCGCCGGACACGGCGCCATCCCCAGCGCGGCCGACGAGCTGTTCCTGCAGATGCGCAACGCCCGGGTGTTCGCGGGCGAACGGACCGTGTTCCCCGGCGCGGAGACGTTGACGACCGTACTGACGGTGCTGACGACCAGCCCGGCCCGGCGGATCGTGGTGATCCTCGACTGTTGCTTCGCGGGCAACGCCGCCTGGGTCCTGGAGAGCTTCCGCGAGAAGTCGCGGGTGCTGCTGCTGATGAGCGTGCAGGCCAACAACCGCATCGACGCGGGCGACCCGACGACGCCGACACCGTTCACCACCGAACTCGCGGCGCTGCTCGAGGGGAGGGCGGACGGCGGGGCGCGACTGTCGGAACTCATCGAGCCGCTGCGGGCACGGATGGCCGCGCTCGGTCACCGCACGGTGCGCGGTGAGCCGTGGGTGCCGCGGCTGCGGACGGAGCACGGCGTGGATGTGCTGCTGACGCGGAAGGCGGTACGGGTCGCGCCGCGTCCGGGACCCGTCGTGGTGGAGCCGGCCGGGGGCACGGGTGTGGCGGAAGGTGACGGGGACGCGCCCGGATCCGGCGGTGGTCGCGTGGAGACCGTGCCCGTCGGGCCGAAACTTCCGCCTGCCGGCGGCTCCGGAGAGGAACACCAGGAGGGGCGGTCGGGTGCCCGGACGTCCCTGCGGCCCCTTGGCCTTCCCGCGCTCCTCGGCCGGTTACGCGCCTTCGTCTCCCGTACGGTCCGCTCCCGGCTGCCCGGTTCGCAAAACCCGTCGGGAAGCCCGGGCAAGGGCGCGTCCAAGCCGGAGGGCCGGCCCGGGGACGGGATACCGGGCGGGCCTCAGGGCGGGGCTCAGGGCGGGATGTCCGAGGGCGCCCCCGGTGGGACGTCGGGCGGGACGTCCGAGGGCACTCCCGGTGGGACGTCGGGCCAGGGCTCCGGCGGGCGCCGGGCAGGAGAGCCCGGCCGGCGAACCGCGCTCCGCGTCGTCCTCCCGGCCGTGTTCGCCGCCGGACTCCTCGGCCTCGGAGGCTACGGCCTCACCGGGGTCATCGGCGCCGACGGCGCCCCCTGCGTTCCGGCGCTGGAACTGAGGGTGCTGACCGACCCGGATCTGGAACCGACCGTCCGTGCCGCCGCCGACGCCTATCTCACCTCCGACGAGAACACCACCGGCGACGGCTGCCGGCGCACCGGCGTCACCGTCTACAGCGCGGGTTCGTCCGACGTGGTCGGTGCCCTGCACAGCCGGTCGGGCGCCTGGCACGAACCCCACGACGAGGACGTCAACCCACAGCGGGACATCGGCCCGCAGCCGGACGTCTGGATCCCCGCCTCCCGTGCCGACGCCGACCGGGCCGTGGACGGCCGGGACACGGACGCCGTCGCCGTCCTGGAACCCGACGAGGAGCCGCTCGCCTACTCCCCCGTCGTGCTCGCCGTCCCGCACGCCATGGCCTCCGAGGCCCTGCAGGACCGTACCGGCCTCTCCCTGACCGAGATGATCGACGACCTCACCGCGCTGCACGAGGACGCCGCCGTGCACCGTCCCGACCCGGAGTTCACGGACGTGGGACTGCTCGCCACGGTCGGCCTGTACGGCGCGCAGGCGAGTGGCGTCTCCCGGGGGGAAGAGATGGTCGCCCAGTTCGGGTCGCCCTCCCCCACGGCCGCCGAGCTGCTGTGCACGCTGCCGGACAACGATGCCGTGGACGACCGCACCGCGGCCCTCGTCCCGGAGTTCCTGCTGCTCAGCGGCGTCGGCTGCGACCACTCCACGCGCAGCCCGCGTATGGCCCAGTACCCGCAGGACGTCCCCGGCGTGGAGCCGGTGTTCGTGCGGGTCCGCTGGCGGGGCGCCGACCGCGACGAGGAGGCCCGGGACGCGTCGGTGGCCGGCTTCCGCGACTGGCTGACCGGTGAGGGGGGCCGGGCGGTCTTCGCCCGGGACGGCTTCCGTGCCGCGGACAGCCGGGAACTGCTGGACCGGAGCGAGGTCACCGAACACGGATTGCTGAGCGCGCCCACTCCGCTCGACGAGTCGGCCGGCCGGGACGCGATGACCCGGGCGCTGCGCGCCTACCAGGACGCCGGTGGTCCCGGGCGGGTGCTGTTCCTGCTGGACAGCTCCGGTTCGATGGCCGGCCGGTGGGAAGGGCCGAGCGGCGGCCCCGGGCTGCTGCGGCAGTCGCTGGGCGGACTGGGCGGTCGGGACGAGTACGGGGTGTGGGCGGTGGCGGGCACCGGCGACCGTCCGTACGAAACGCTCCTGGACCTCGCCGTGCACCGGCGGGCCGACGCCGAGCGCGCCGTCGGCGCAGGCGCCCGGGTCCGGGACGCCGAGGCCGATCCGCACGCGGCGCTGCTCGCCGCGCTCGACGAGATGAAGGGCCGCGCGGCCGACGACGGACGGCCGCAGCTGATCGTGCACCTCACCGACGGCGAGGACAACGACCGGCTGACCGGCAGGCGCCTGGACGGTCTCCTCGACCGGGCGCGCACCTCCGGCGTCCCGGTGACGGTGGTGTCCCTGCAGAGCGGGGGCTGCGATCCGGACCGGCCGGACCACCGGATCGCCGAGGTGAGCGGCGGTCGCTGCCTGGACGCCGGTGACGATCTGGGCGCGGACCTCCTTGACGAGGTCGCCCGCGCCGGAACGGGGGAGGGCTGATGGCCGGAGCGGGGGGAGGGCCGGTGGTCCGACGGTTCGCCGTGCTGCTGTCGCTGCTGCTGGTGCTGGCCGCCTGCACCGGTGGCGGGGACGGGGGCGGTGGGCCGGCCTCGACCGACGCGCGGGACGTGCACGGCACGATCGTCGTCGTCAGCGGCCGGGACGTCACCGGCAAGAACGGCGTACGCCAACAGCTCATCGAGGCCTGGAACCTGCGTGAGCAGCGGGCCGGATCGCAGTTCCAGGCCCGGCTGGTGGAGCTGCCGGGCAGCGCCGACGAGCAGCGCAGCCAGCTGCTCGGCGCGCTGCAGTCCCGCAGCGCCGACTACGACGTGGTCAACCTGGACGTCACCTGGGTGCCGGAGTTCGCCGCGGCCGGGCTGATCAGGGAGCTGCCGGAGGACCTGGTCGACCGTGACGTCATCCCGTCCGTGGCCGGTACGGCCCGGTGGGACGGCAAGGTGTACGCGGCGCCGTTCAACAGCGATGTCGGCCTGCTGTACTACCGGCGCGACTATCTGGAGCAGGCCGATGTCGAGCGGCCCGACCCGCGCGACGGTCTCACCTGGGGGCAGCTGCAGGACCTCGTCGAGGCCCTCGACGCCCGTCTGGACCGGGGCGCCTACCGCAAGGGCTGGACGACCCAGCTGGCCGCGTACGAGGGACGTACGGTCAACGCGGTGGAGGCGTTCGCGTCCGCGGTGGAGGACTTCGCGCTGGTCGACGAGGAGGGCCACTACACGGGGACCGTCGAGGAGCTGGCCGAGGGGATCGCGGAGCTGCGCCGGCGCACCGATCCGCCGTACACCCTCCAGGACGCCGGCCGCTCCGACGAGGCGGCCTCGCTGAGCGACTTCGCCGAGGGGCGTACGGCGTTCCTGCGGCACTGGCCGTACGCGTATCCGGCGCTCTTCAGGACGTTCACCGAGAAGCAGCTCGGGGTGGCCCCGCTGCCCGGGAGGGCGGTGCTCGGCGGGCAGAACCTCGCGGTGACCAAGGCGTCGCCGCGGCCCGACAAGGCGGCCGACCTGATCCGGTTCCTCACCGGAAGGCAGAGCGAACGGTGTCTGCTGGAGGCGGGGTTCGCGGCGACCCGGACCTCGGCCTACGAGGACGGGGAGCGCTGCACGACGGTCACCGCCGCGCCGTCCGTGTCACCCAGGGGCGAGGGCGCCGACCAGGTGCCGCGCGACGAGGACGGCCGTCCTCTCTACGCCGACAGCATTCTGAAGGAGGCCCTGCGCGACGCGGTGCACCGGCCGAGGACCCCGCTGTACGGGGCGTTCACCCAGACGCTCACCGCCCAGCTCGGCCCGCTCCTCGGTGACGATCCGCCGGGCGACGAGGCGCTGGCGGAGCGGCTGGACGAGGCACTGCGCAGGGCGCTGCCCGGCTGACGGGTGCCGCCGCGCCGCACCGCCCCTACCGCACCGCCGCTTCCACGGGCACGGCGGTCTGCCGGTCCGGCTCGGGATCGGCGGCCTTGGCCGGGCCCGCGTTCGCCGCCAGGACCAGCGCCGCGACCGCGGTGACGGCCGCGGCGAAGCCTCGGGCGTAACGCTCGGTGGTGCGTGTGCGTCCCAGCACGGCGACCTCGCAACAGCGATGGGTTAAGCAGGTTTAATACGCGGTTTAACCTAAGGGCTGCCGGACACGAACGGCAAGAGTCACTGGGGGAGTTGGCATGGGGGAGCGGGACGAGCAGGGGACCATCGGGCGCCGGGTGCAGCGGTTGCGCGTGGAGCGCGGCCTGACCCAGAAACAGCTGGCCGAGCCGGTGTACACGCCCGCGTACATCTCCACGCTGGAAGCCGGACGGGTGCGTCCCTCCGACGACGCGCTGCGCCATCTCGCCGACCGGCTGGGAGTCGAGTTCGACGAACTGGCGACCGGACGTCCGGCCCGGCTGGTGACCGAGTTGCGGCTGCGGCTGACCGAGGCGCAGCGCACGCTCGCCGTCGGTGAGGCCGGGGCCGCGGTGGAGCAGTACAACGGGCTGCTCGCCGAGGCGGAGTCGCACGGACTGGCCGCGGAGCAGGCCGCCGCGTTGCTCGGGCTCGGGGAGTGCGCGCTGGAGACCGGCGAGCTGGCCGAGGGCCGCCAGTACTTCGAGCAGTCCGAGGCCCGGCTTGCTGACGCGCCGCTGACCGCCCGGGTGCCGGCGCTGCGCGGGCGGGCCGTCGCGCACTACCTCGCGGGGGAACTGCGGTACGCGGTCTACCTGCTGGAGTCCACGCTCGACGAGCTGAACCGGGGCGGCCTGCACGACCCGGACGCGCTGGTGCTGCTCTACGCCAGCGTGATCGGGCCGTACATGGACATGGGCGCGCACGTGCGGGCCGCGCAGGCGGCGGAGTTCGCGCTGGCGCTCGCGCCGCAGTCCGGCGACCCGGCGCTGGTGGCACGCATGCACCGCTCCGTCGCCCGCACGCTGCTCGCCGAGGGCCGTCTGGCCGAGGCGGACGCGTCGCTGGTCAAGGCGGCGGAGCTGTACCGGGGGCTGCGACTGCGCACCGAACTGGCCAACTGCCACTGGATGCGCGGGTACGTGTACGCGCAGAACGGCGAACTGGAGCGTGCCGAGGAGGAGATGCGCGAGGCGCTGGACATGCTGTCCGCCACCCGCGCGGCCCTCTACAGCAGTCAGCTGACGGTCGAGCTGGCCGACGTACTGCACCGGCGTGGCCGTTCGCGGGAGGCGGCGGCCCTGCTGCGGGACGTGCTCGGCGGGCTGTCCTCCGAGCGGGGCGCCGTGCACGCGGCGGCCGCGCACCGACTGCTCGGCATCATCGCCGAGGACGCCCGCCGGCCCGAAGAGGCGGAGGAGCACTACGTCCGCGCGATGAGCCTGCTGGAGCGTGCGGGCGCCGCCGGTGACCTGGCCGACCTGTGCCGCCTCCTCGGCGACCTCCTGCGCCGCACCGGCCGCATCGAAGCGGCCCTGGACGCCTACCGCACCGGCCTGGGCCACCGCACAGCCCCGGGCACGACCACCTTGGGCCCGGCCCCGGCCCACCCCCAGATATGACCCCCACCTCCGGCCCGTCCCTGGCCGATCTCCGGCCCACTTCCGGTCGGCTCGTCGCCGGCTTGCCTCCGCCAGGCCTGTCCCCGGCCTACCGCCGGCCTGTCCCCCCGTCGACCTTCCGCCCGCCTCTGGCCGGTTCGCCGGCCGGCCTCCGGTCCGTCTTCCGGAGTGCGTCACCGGCCCCGGCCGTCCCCGGCGTAAAGGCTGGGGATCCGCCTCACCTGCCGTCCCCTGGCTCACCCCGCCCGCCCCGCCCCGCCCCGGCTCGGGGCGGCGCGGCGCGGCGTTTCGGGGACGGCTGGGAGGGTAGTCGGGGGGCGCTTTCGGACGTGAACGGGAGGCGGTGGGCGTGCGGCCCAGGGACGACCCTGGGGGACCGGGGCCGGGACCGGACCACCCGGGCCGGGGTACCGGTGGCGGGGCGTACGAGCAGGTTGCCGAGGCGATCGCGACGGGGCTGCGCGGGGCCGGGCCCGCCGCCGCACCGGGACGGCTCTGCGCCGTGGCCGTCGCCCTGCTGCCGGTGAACGGCGCCAGCGTGTCCCTGCGCGGTGACGGGTTGCCCGTACAGCTCGCCGCGTCCAGCACGCACGCAGCGCATCTCGCCCAGCTCCAGGCGACGTTGGGCGAGGGCCCCTGCCGCCACGTCCTGGAGACCCGCCGCCCCGTGCTCACCCGCGACCTCGCCGACGACGACTGCACCCACCGCTGGCCCGTCTTCGCGCAGCAAGCGCTCGGCGCCGGTGTCCGGGCCGTGTACGCGCTCCCCCTCGGCAGCGGCGACGTCTGCGTCGGCACCCTCGACCTGTACCGCGACACGCCCGGCGGACTCACCGCCCGCCAGCTCCACACGGCCCGGGTCGTCGCCGGCGTCATGACGGTGGCGCTGATGGACCTGCCGTACGGCCTTCCGGACGGGGACGAACCCTGGCTCGGCGGTCTGGCCGCCGAGCACGACCGCGTCCACCAGGCCGTCGGCATGATCATGGTCCAGCTCGGCATCGGCGCCGACGAGGCCCTGGCCCGCCTGCGCGGCGACGCCTTCGCCCGTGGCCGCACGGCCCTCGAGGTGGCCCTGGACGTCGTTTCCCAACGTCGTCGCTTCGACGCCTCCTGAGCGCGGGCCACTTAGGGTGGGCGACCATGGACATAGCCATCCTCTTCCTCACCTCCGTCGTGATCCTCGGCATGATGACGGTCCAGAGCCGTCTCTCCCGTGCCGACCGCCGCGCCGCCCGCATCGAGCGCAAACTCGACTTGGTTTTGGGCCACTTGGGGCTTGAGGAGGAGATCCCGAGAAGGGACGAGATCGTCGGCCTGGTCCGCCGGGGCAAGCAGATCCAGGCGATCAAGCTGTACCGCGAGACCACGGGCGCGGACCTGCTCGAGGCCAAACAGGCCGTGGACCGCCTGGGCTGAACCCGGCGGCCCCACCGTCTTCAGATCTGTACGCGTCCCTGGCGGCCGATTTCCGCCAGGCGGTCCGCGCCGAGCTGGGTCGCCGCCTGGGTGACCTCCGGCAGGACCGCGCCGAAGCCACCGTTGGTGAGGGTGATCGTTTCCTCGCCGACGCGGACCGCCGCGACGTCCACGGCGAAGGAGGTCCGTACTCCGTCGGAGGCCTCCCCGGTCATGCGCAGGCGCAGGCCGGACCGGGTGTCGCCCGCCTCCGGGAGCGGGAGCCGCGTCACCTCGACGGTCTGGTTGCCGGCCCGGACGGTCGTCGCCCGGAAGCGCGCGCACTTCTCGGGCAGGGTGCCCAGCCAGGTCAGCACGCGGTCCACGTCGGCCGGACGGTACGCGGCGATCTGGTAGCGCAGCTGGGTGTCGTTGTAGGTGTCGTCGAGGGCGACCGTGGCGCGCGGGCCGGACGGGGTGCCGAAGAGCTCCTCGGTGTAGAGGACGTCGAGGAGGCGGCGGCAGTCGGGGTGGTCGGTGGTCCCCTTGAGCAGTCCGTCCCGCCAGGTCGCCGCACCCCGGCTGGTCATCCACGGCTCCCCCAGGTCCGTCTCGGTGATCAGTGCCTCCCGCAGCTGTGCCTCGCCCAGCGCGGGCGGGGACGGTGCGGGCCGCTCGCCGGCGGAAGCGGCGGAGGACGTGGACGCGGACACCGTCGGCTCCGGGGGCTGGGAGACGCCCTCGGGCAGTGGGCGGGGCACGTCCCGGGTGTCCGCCATGCACGCGGCCGTGGTGAGCAGGGCCGTCACCGACAGCGCGGAGGCGGCGAGGGCGCGGGCGGCGGCCAGGGCATGAGTCATCGGGGTGCCTCCTGGGGGACCGGGCCGTCCACGAGCGGACGTGCTCTTTACGGCACCACCGAGCCGGACGCCCCACCAGCGCGGCGAGCCGTTTGGGTGAGAGGTGACCGTGCCGGCGGATGCCCAGGCGCCGGGAGTCCGCGGACGGGCGCTGCGTGCTTCCGTCAGGAGCACATCGCGCGCAGCCCGGGGGCGGCCGGCCGTGCCGGGTTGGGGTGAAGTGGTCGAGGAAACACCGGGCACACCGGTCACAGGGGCCACAGTGCGACTTCCCGTTGATCACTACACCCCATCCGCAACCTGCGGTGATGCGAGGAGGGTTACGCCATGTCCCTCATATGACCATTTCGGGAATGGATGATTCCGTTCAATCCGTGTGTTCACTTTTAGGTTGGTGTGGACAGATTCCCGCCGTCACCCGCACGCACCCAGAGGAGATCGTGTGACCGACCGCACCCCCACGTCCGACGCCCGGCCGCCGCACCCCGCACCCGACGCCACGCCCGATCTCTCCTCCCGGAACCCCGACTGGTGGCGGCAGGCCGTCGTCTACCAGGTCTACCCCCGCAGCTTCGCCGACGGCGACGGCGACGGACTCGGTGACCTGCGCGGCATCACCCGGCGCCTCACCCACCTCGCCGCCCTCGGCGTGGACGCCCTGTGGCTGAGCCCGTTCTATCCCTCCGAACTCGCCGATGGCGGCTACGACGTCGCCGACCCGCGCGACGTCGATCCTCGCCTGGGCACCCTCGACGACTTCGACGCCCTGGTCGGCGAGGCCCATCGACTCGGCCTGAAGGTGATCGTCGACATCGTCCCCAACCACACCTCCCACCAGCACGTCTGGTTCCAGGAAGCGCTGCGGGCCGGCCCCGGCTCACCCGCCCGCGACCGCTACGTCTTCCGTGACGGCCGGGGGGAGCGGGGCGAGCTGCCGCCCACCGACTGGCAGTCCGTGTTCGGCGGCAGTGCCTGGCAGCGGGTTCCGGACGGGCAGTGGTACCTGCACCTCTTCGCCGCCGAGCAGCCCGACCTCGACTGGGGGCACCAGGACGTCCGCGACGACTACCGCGCCACCCTGCGGTTCTGGTCCGACCGGGGTGTGGACGGCTTCCGGATCGACGTGGCGCACGCCCTCACCAAGGACCTGAGCGAGCCGCTGCGCGACCTCGGCGATCACGCGGCGGGCGGTGAGACCGCCCTCGCCGGGTTCGCGCCCGGCACCCACCCCTTCTACGACCGCGACGAGGTGCACGAGATCTACCGCGACTGGCGCAAGATCCTCGACGCCTACTCGCCACCCCGGATGGCCGTCGCCGAGGCATGGGTCCCCGGCGCCCGGCGCGCCCTGTACGCACGCCCGGACGAGCTGGGCCAGGCCTTCAACTTCGAGTACCTGCAAACCCCGTGGGACGCGCGGGAGCTGCGCCGGGTCATCACCGACTCGCTCGCGACCGCGCACGCGGCCGGTGCCTCGGCGACCTGGGTGCTCTCCAACCACGACGTGATCCGTCACGCCTCCCGGCTGATGCTCCCGCCGGGCACCGACGAGAACGCCTGGCTGCTGTCGGGCGGTCATGCCCCCGCCGTCGACCTGGACGCCGGACTGCGCCGGGCCCGGGCGGCCACCCTGCTGATGCTGGCGCTGCCCGGCTCGGCGTACGTCTACCAGGGTGAGGAACTCGGCCTGCCCGAGGTCGCCGACCTGTCCACCGAGGTCCTCCAGGACCCGATCTGGGAACAGACGGGGCACGTCCGCAAGGGCCGCGACGGATGCCGGGTGCCACTGCCGTGGACGACCACCGGCCCGTCGTACGGCTTCGGGGCGGGCGGTGCCTGGCTGCCGCAGCCGTCCTCGTTCGCCGCGTACGCCGTCGAGGCGCAGGACGGGGTGGCGGGTTCGACCCTGGAGCTGTACCGCACGGCCCTGCGGCTGCGCCGCAAACTCCTGGCCGACGAGACGCTGACCTGGGCGGAGGACACCCCGGCCGGTGTCCTGCGGTTCGACCGCGGTGACGGCTGGCGCTGCGTGACCAACCTGTCCCCCGACCCCGTCTCCCTCCCGGCCGGCGAGGTCCTGCTGACCAGCACACCCCTGGAGGACGGCCGCCTCGGCCCTGACACGACGGCATGGCTCAGCCACTGACCGCACGGTGCCCGCCCCACCCCGCCGTCGCCATCGTGGCCCTGCGGCCCTGCGGCCCTGCGGCCCGCCCCGACGGGCCGGAGCGGGCCGGCGAGGTGAGATTTCCCGTCGGCGCCCTTCGGGGGCCATGTCGGGGTGGGTGCGGGGGAGGGCTCTCCGGGGGTATGCGGGAGGGGGCGCCGAGGGGCAGCTTGTGCGGCCGACCGGCCGGTCCGGACCGGGGTGGGCACGGGATGGGGTGGCACGGGAGCCCGCGACGGGGTCGGTCGCCCGCGCCCCGGTGGGCCCGTCCGCGGCGGCCGTGGCGGGACGGAGCCTTCCCGTTCGTTCTGGCGGTGCCCGCCGACGCGGTGCCGGGAACCCGGCTGGGCGGCTGTGTCCTGCGGCTCGCGGACGCGGACGGTGTGCCGCTGGAAGGGCGGCCGGTGATCACCCGCTGGGCCCGCGAGGGCGACTGGACCACCCTGAACGGGGTGAGCGCGTCGAGCGGGCAGATCCAGATCACCGTAGGTCAGTAGCGCACCGCCCGTGCCACCTCGGGGCGGGCGTCGGAGGGCAGGTCGTGCGAGCTGCGCGCGGTGGCCTGCGCGGACTCACCCGCACCCACGTCGTCCACGGTCACCAGGGCCACGTCGACCACGTCGTCGTTCGCGTCCCTGAAGTCGATCTGCACCAGGAACGACCGCGCCGAGTCGTCACTGTTGCGCACGGTCACCTCGACGGATGCGCGGCCGTCCACCGGGACGGACGGGGAGCCGAGGGTGACGTCGTCCTTGACGTCGAAGCCCCGCGTGAACTCCTCGAACCGGCGCCCGGCCTCGGCCGTCGCCGACTCCCACGCCTCGGTGGCCCGGGAGGCCGCGGAGGCGGTGGGCGGTTCGGCGCCGTCCCCGTCGCCGGTGCAGCCGGCCAACGCGCCGGCCAGCAACGCCGTCAGCGCGACCGCGCCCGCGGCCGCGCCACTACGTCGGCTCGCCATCTCAGACGTGCCCCGGGCCTCCGCTGCCGAAAGCCCCGCTGGATCCGGGCAGCCAGCGCTTGCGGTTCTGGTCCTTGCCGGTCCTGGAACCGGAGTGATGGATCTCGTAGGGCATGAGCCTGGATCCGCTCCGCTCCACCCGCGGCATCTCGTCCGGCTCCCGCATTTCCCGCATCTCGTGGACCGCGCCGCCGTCCGGCAGCTTCGGCTGTTGCTCGGGGGTGGGGCGGGGGGACTCCTGGTCCATGACCCGCATTCCGACACGAACGGCCCAGATCAGCGCGCCGGCCACGATCAGCCCGCCGATGAAGGCCGCGGTCACGTTCCACACGTTTTGGCTGACGGCCAGAAGTTCATACGTTGCGGTGCTCATGCCTCCGAGTATGGATGAGAAATAGTGATAAAGCTCCCGGAATGCCTGAATTGTCGAGGGAGGGTCGGGCTGCCCCCGTGACCGCCTCCGCAGGGCCGGTCGAGGGGTCCCCTCGACCGGCCCGCCCTCTCATTCGGCCCGCCCCGGCGGGCGGCCGGTCCCGGCCCATGGCAGATTGCGGCCAGAGGGAAGGCCGGGACGGGCCGTCGCGTCCCCACGTGTGCAGCTCGGGGCCCGGCCCCGGCCTTCCCGCATCCGCATCCGCGTTCCTGCACCGTCGGCCGGGCGACCGTCCTCTCCGCCTCCGGGGCGCCGGTGGACCGGGCGGCCCCCCGGGGGCCCGGGCCGGCGACGTTCTGTGCCTTCAGCCCGCCCGGTCGTCCGTCCCGGTCGTCCCTCCCGGACGTACGGGCAGTGCCGTGAGGTTGCGCAGCAGCGTGCCCGAGCGCCAGGTGAAGGGCTCCGGGGCGGCGAGGGCGAGAGCGGGGTGCCGTTCCAGGAGGAGGCGGAGCGCGACGGCGGCCTCCACGCGGGCGAGCGGGGCACCGAGGCAGTGGTGCGCTCCGTGTCCGAAGGCCAGGCGGCCCTGAGGACGGCGGGTGATGTCGAAGCGGTCGGGGTCGGGGAAGGCGAGCGGATCCCGGGAGGCCGCGGCGAGGGAGACGAGGACCGCGTCACCGGCGGCCACCCGGGTGCCCGCCAGGTCGAGCGGATCCGCCGCGAAGCGGAACGTGCCGGCGTGGGCGGGGGAGTCGAAACGCAGCGACTCCTCGATCGCGGGCCCGGTCAGCGCGGGATCGGCGCGCAGCAGAGCGAGCTGGTCCGGGTGGGTGAGGAGGCGGTACACGGTCGCCGAGATCAGATTGACCGTCGTCTCGTGACCGGCGACGAGGAGCAGGAAGGCCATACCGAGAAGTTCCGCGGGGGCGAGGGCGGCCTGCGTGCCGGACGGGTCGGCGGTCGTGGTCAGGTCCGCCGGCAGGAAACCGTCCGGTGCGCGGGTCTTCTCGGCGATCAGCTCGGTGAGGTAGCCGGTCAGCGCGGCCCGCGCCGCCTCCCGCGTCACCACCAGCCACGCGTCCCCGCTCCCCGGAACGTGGACACGGTGCACCGGTCCCCCCGGCCCGCAGGGCCGCGAGCACGGAGAACGGGTCGGCGGCCAGGTCGTGGCCGAGGGGGCCGGCTGCTCCAGGGTGGGCACCCGCACGTCGCCGTCCTCTCCGCGCTCGCCGCGACCAGCTGACGGGCACCATGGCGGCCGGTGAACAGGCCCGGACCGCGCCGGATGCCTGGACGGGGCTGACCGGCTACCTCCACGCCGTCTTCACCACCCTGGCGGCCGACCGGGGCACCAACGACCTCATGACCACCCGTGTGCCGGACATCGAGGTTCTCCGGACCGTGCACGCCCACAACCGCCGGACCGTCGACCTGCTGCTCAACCGGGCCCGTGACCAGGGCACCGTGCGCCCCGACGCCACCACCGAGGACCTGCTGTTCGCCCTGGCCGCCCTCGGCCGCGCCGTTCCGCCCCTCGTCACGGCCGCCCCACCCGATGCCTGGCACCGTCCTCTGGCCCTGCTGCTCGACGGGTTCCGCGCCGCACCGCCACACCCCCCCCCGGCAGGGCTCTCACCGAGGCCGAACTCGGGAACGCACTCGGAGAGATGCGACCGCACCGCACCCGCCCGGCCGGAGATCCGAAGGGGGAGGCGAGGCGTAGTGGCCGGAGGGGAGCGGCCGGGACGCACCGGGAGTCCCCGCCACGGAACCGGACGGAACGGCATCTGCCTCCGCCACGACAGTTTTTCCACCGGGGCGACTAGAGTTCTCCCGCGGGGAACCCGTCCCCGTGGCGGGCCGTGCCTTCTGTGGTCCGCGGAGAGGTGCGTATGCCTTCGGAAGGTCAGCCGTACGCCGACGGCCGGCAGCCGGACCGGGACCGGCTCCCCGTCGCCGACCGGCTCGACGACGACCACTTCCCGGCCTACACCATGGGCAGGGCCGCCGAACTGGTCGGAGCCACCCCCGCGTTCCTCCGGGCCCTGGGCGAGGCACGGCTGGTCACCCCGACGCGCTCCGGGGGTGGCCACCGCCGCTACTCGCGCCACCAGCTGAGGCTGGCCGCCCGGGTCCGCGAGCTGGTCGGCCAGGGCACACCGGTCGACGCCGCGTGCCGCATCGTCAGCCTCGAGGAGCAGCTGGAACAGGCCGAACGGGCCAACGAGGAGCTCCGTCGGCGGGAGGCGGGCGCGGTCCCGGGAGGCCGGTGAAAATCTATCGCCGTCGGAACAGTATTTCCGCTCCCGCTGCGGAAAATCTCTTTCCCTAAACACGCCGCCGGTGTTTAATTCCAGTGATTTTCCTCGCTTGCCGCGGATATGGATCGTGCTAGGCTGACGTCAGTTGCAGTTGTGGTTGCCAGTTTGCTACCGGTTCTCCGGGCAGGTGATCATCGCGACGATGGAGGGATTCGTAAAGTGCGGGTTCCGACACTGTCTCAGGAGATTTGATATGGCCACCGGTACGGTGAAGTGGTTCAACTCGGAAAAGGGCTTCGGCTTCATCGAGCAGGACGGCGGCGGCGCTGACGTGTTCGCCCACTACTCGAACATCGCCACCTCGGGCTTCCGTGAGCTCCAGGAAGGCCAGAAGGTGACCTTCGACGTCACCCAGGGCCAGAAGGGCCCGCAGGCGGAGAACATCGTTCCCGCCTGACCTGTACGCAGGGTTTCAGGAGCAGGGGTCCGCACTTCGGTGCGGGCCCCTGCTCCTTGTTTTCCCCTGCTTCTTCACCAGACTTTCGCCCGGCGATCAGACCGCCGGGCGGGGGCATGCGGGCCGCCGGGCGCGCGCGTACGGATCACCGCGACCGCAACCGTGCCGCCCGCAGCGCGTCCACCGCGATCCTCGCCGCCGTGCCGATCACCGCGTCCGCCGCCGGAAGGGTGGCGGCGGTGTGCGCCGTACGGGTGAACACGGCGACGGCGTAACGGCCGCCGTCCGGGTACTCGACGACCCCCACCTCGTTGCGCAGAGTCGGCAGGCTGCCGGTCTTCCCGGCGACATGGACGTCGTCGAACGGAAACCCGGAGGCCAGCCGGTGCGGCCACACCTGGAGCCCCATGATCCGCCGCATGGCCGCGCCGTGTTCCGGCGTACAGGCCTCGTCCCGCCACACGGCGGCCAGCAGACGGGTCAGGTCGCGCGGAGTGCTGCGGTTGGTGCGGGCGGGGTCCAGGGCCCGCAGCCGGGTGATGACCCGCGGGTCGGCGAGCGCGCGGGCGCCGTCCGGACCGGCGTCCTCCTTGACGGTGGCGAGCATGTCACCGAAGGAGTGAACGGCGAGCGTCCGCGTGAGCCCGAGCCGGGCCGTCGTCGCGTTGACGGCGTCCAGACCCACCCGGCGCAGCAGCAGATCGGCGGCGGCGTTGTCACTGACCGCCATCATCAGATACGCCAGATCCCGCAGGGACAGCCGGGCAGCGTCCAGCATGGCGGCCAGTCCGGTGGGCCCCGTGGTGCGCCCGTCGGGCAGGCACTCGACCTGCTCGGTGAGGTCCAGCCGGCCCGCCGCGGCCTGTTCGTGCAGCGTGAGCAGGACACACAGCTTGTGGATACTGGCCGTGGGCACCGGCTGGTCCGCCCCGGCGTCGAGCTGCCCGCCGGAGTCGATGTCGAGGGCGTGCAGCCGGCCGGTGACGCCGGCGTCGGCGAAGGCCGCGTGGATGCGGGCGACGGCGTCGGTCACAGCCAGTACTCCGATGCCGGACGCAGGTGCAGGGGGCGGGTGGGCACGTCGGGGGTCGCGCCGGCGGCGGTGCGCAGCGCGTGCGTGGCCGCCTCGGCGAAGGCGTGCACGGCGGCGTCGCCGCGCCCCTTGGGCCAGACGGCGGAGTGCCGCAGCGCCGGCGCCCCGCCGGTGAGCGGACGCCACACGACGTCCGGGTCCCCGTCCCCCGCGGGTGGCCGGGAGTCACGCGGGCACAGGGCGACGGCCCCGGCGGACAGCACCAGCCCGCGGACGAAGGCGTCGCCCTGGCCGTGACGTACGGCGGCGGGGGTGAAGCCGCCCCGGGCGCAGGTGGTCAGCAGGTCGTCGTAGACGGCCGGGGCCGCCGCGCGGGGGAAGAGGATCAGGTCGTGGCCGGTCAGCGCGACCAGGGGCACCTCGTCGAGCCCGGCCGCGGGAGTCCCGCGCGGCAGCAGGACACCGAGCTCCCGCCGCAGCACCGGGCCCAGTTCCAGGCCGGAGACGTCGCACGGATGGTGCACGATGCCGACGTCGAGTTCGTGGGCCGCGAGCCGGGCGAGCTGCTGTGCGGTGGGCAGTTCGTGCAGTTCCAGCTCGAGACCGTGGTGACGGCGCCCGAAGTCCGCGAGCAGCGCGGCGACGGTCCCGCCCGAGAGGTCCGGGGGGAGGGCGGCCCGCAGCAGCCCTGTCTCGCCGTCGCGCACCCGGCGCGCGGTGGCGAGGAACGACTCCGAACGGGCGAGGAGTTCACGGGCCTCGGCCAGCAGCAGCCGCCCCGCCTCGGTGATCGTGACCTGACGGCTGGTCCGCTCGAAGAGCCGGACGCCCAATTCCCTCTCCAGTCGCTGGACGCGCTGCGACAGCGGCGGCTGGGCCATCCCCAGACGGGCCGCCGCACGCCCGAAGTGTGACTCTTCTGCAACAGCCACAAAGCACTCCAGGTGCCGCACCAGGTCCACGACCAGTAATCATATCGGGTATTAATCAATCCATGATTGATAGCGGACTTGGACGGACGGTCCTCCCCACTGTTGTTGTCGGGGCATGAACTCCTCTCTCGTATTCCCCCCTGATGGTCCGCGCCGCCACCGCCCCCGCAGAACGGCCAAGTCCCTCACCGCGGTGGCCGCGGTGGCCGCGGTCGCCCTGGGCGGGGCGTACGCGGCCGGGCTCGGCCCCTTCGGGGGCGAGCCCGGACCCGACCCCGAGGCGGTGGCCGAGGCCCGCGCGTTCCTCGCCGACTGGGCTGCCGGACGACTGCCGCAGGCCGCCGCCCGTACGACCGGACCCGACCGCGCGGAGCAGGTGCTGGCGAGCTTCACCACCGGACTCGACATCGGCACACCACGGTTCACGGCCGGAGAACCCGAGGAGACCGGTGACGGCACCCTCACCGTGCCCTTCACCGCGAAGATGCCCGTCACGGGCCTCGGCACCTGGACCTACAGCTCAGAACTGCCCCTGCGGGAGCACAAGGACGGTGCCTGGAAGGTGGAGTGGAAGCTCTCGCTCGTCCACCCGAGGCTCACCGGCACGGAGAAGTTCCGCCTGGAGCGCGAGGAGACCGCGCCGGTCGAGGCCACCGACCGTGACGGCGAGACCCTCTCGGCCGCCACCCACCCCTCACTCGCCCCCGTCCTGGCCCAGCTGGCCGGAGGCGCGGACGGCGGTGGCCCGCGCGGCGCCGTACAGCTCGTCGACCGGACCACCGGGGAGGTGCGGCGCACCGAGGCGTCCTTCGGCGGGAAGGACACCGTCAGGGACGACGGACCCGTCCGCACCACCCTCCACGCCGGCTGGCAGTCGGCCGCCGAAGGCGCCCTTGCGAAGGCCGACGGCAAGAACGCCGCGCTCGTCGCCCTGCGCATCGACGACGGCGAGATCCTGGCCGTGGCCAACGCGCCCGCCTCCGGCTTCAACCGCGCCGTCTCCGGCACCTACGCGCCCGGCTCCACCTGGAAGATCGTCACCAGCAGCGCCCTGCTGCTGAAGGGCGCGGTCGCACCCGACGACGTCGTGGACTGCCCCAAGTACCTGACGGTGGGCAAACGGTTCCAGAACGTCGAGACCTCCGCACACCCCGGCGCCACCTTCCGCAAGGACTTCACCGAGTCCTGCAACACCGCGTTCATCAGCCTGCGCGGCAAGCTCGGCGAGGGCGAGCTCGGCGACGTGGCGGAGAAGTACTTCGGGGTCGGCCAGACCTGGCACGTGGGTGTTCCCTCGTACGACGGTTCGGTACCGGTCCCGCGCGACGCCACCGAGAAGGCCGCCTCGATGATCGGGCAGGGGCGAATTCAGGCCAACCCGTTGATCATGGCGTCGGTCACCGCCACGGCCGTATCGGGCACCTTCCACCAGCCCTCGCTCGTCGACGGCACCGAGGACTCGACCAGCACCACCCCGCTGCCGCCGGAGGTGGTGACCCAGCTGCGCGCACTGATGCGGGCCACCGTCACCGAGGGCACGGCCCGCGTCCTGGCCGGCCTGCCCGGCGGCATCGGTGCCAAGACCGGCACCGCGGAGGTCTCCGAGGACCAGGACAACAACGGCTGGATGGTCGCCCACCGGGGCAATGTGGCCGTGGCCTGCGTGGTCGAGGAGGGCGTCACCGGAGGCGGTTCGGCGGGACCGGTGATCGAGGCCCTGCTGTCCGCCGTACCCGAGTCCTGACCGCACCGTCCGAAAGCGAGCGTCTCCCCGTGACCCCACACCCCTCCCGCCGCGCGCTGCTGCTGGCCGCGGCCCTCGCCCCCGTGGCCGGATGCGCCACCGACGACGCACCGGCGCGCGAACGCGGCCGGGGCGGCACGGCGACGTCCGGCCGCCCCGCGCCCGCGCCCGTGAAACCCCGGAGTCTCACCGACCTCGAACGCGAGTACGGCGCCCGCCTCGGGATCCACGCCCTCGCGACCGGCACCGGGGCCACCGTCGTCCATCGTGCCGACGAACGCTTCGCGTTCTGCTCCACCTTCAAGACGCTCGCCGCGGCCGCCGTCCTGGACCGCCGTCCGCCCGCCCGCCTGGGCGAACGCGTCACCTACACCCGGGACGACCTCGTCCCCTACTCACCCGTCACCGAGAAGCACACCGGAACCGGCATGACCGTCCGGGACCTCTGCGACGCCGCCGTCCGGCACAGCGACAACACGGCCGCCAACCTGCTCCTGCGCGACCTCGGCGGCCCGCGCGCCCTCACCGCCCACCTGCGCGCACTCGGTGACTCCGTGAGCCGCCTGGACCACGGCGAACCCGAGCTGAACAACAACCCGCCCGGGGACCCGCGCGACACCACGACCCCCCGGGCCGTCGCCGCCGACTACCGCGCCCTCGTGCTCGGCGACGCCCTGCCGGCCGCCGGGCGGGCCCTTCTGACGGACTGGCTCGTCCGCAGCACCACCGGCGGCCGGCGCATCCGGGCCGGCGTCCCCCACGGCTGGAGGACCGGCGACAAGACCGGTACCGGCCCCTGGGGCCGGGCCAACGACGTCGCCGTGCTGTGGCCCGGGCGTGGCGCCCCGCTGGTGCTGGCGGTCCTCACCGACCGCCCCGACCGCGACGCCGCCCCCAGCGACGCGCTGATCGCCGAGGCCACCCGCCGCGTCCTCGCCGCCCTCGGCTGAACCGAGGGGGCCGTTCTCGTCGTCATCCCTGCTTGGGCGCGGCCTGCTGGACCACCTCGAAGGACCACAGCGTGGCGTCCGTGGCCGCCGGACGGGGCTTGTCGCCCTGCGCCCCGCTGCCCGCCCCGCCGTGCGCGGCCTGGCCGCGGCCGGCCATCCAGCGCTGGAAGTCCTCCTCGGTCCGCCAGCGGGTGTAGACGAGGTAGGTGTCGGTGCCCTCGACGGGGCGCAGCAGCTCGAACCACTCGAACCCGTCCGAACCCTCCACCGCCCCCGCCCGCGCGGCGAACCGCTGCTCCAGCGTCTCGCGCTGCTCCTCCGGGACCGTGAGTACGTTGATCTTGACGATGCTCATGTCCCGATTGTTCCGCAGGGGCGGCACGGGACGCGCGGCGGGTCAGCCGAGGCAGATCACCAGGAGGCAGAGCCGGGAGGAGTCGGACTCGGTGGCCGGCGGTGTGGAGGGGGCGGTTCCGGAACTCTCGCCCTGGTCCGTGCCACCGGTGCCGTTGTCGGCGGCCGGAGGCGGGGGCGTGGACGTGGGCGGGGCGGTCGTACCGGAGCCGGAGGCCGGTCCGGAGGCCTGCTCCGGGTCCGCGTCCGCATCCCTCTCCCCGACCGCGTCCGAGCGGGCGCCCGAGCGGGAGACGGCGTCCGGGGCCGTCGTCCGTGGCGGGGACGTCTGCTCCGTCCGGGTCGCGGGGGCGTTGTCCGTGCGGTCGCGGGACGGCGTGGTGGAGGCCGGCGTGGCGCCGTCCGGCGTGCGGCGCCTGTCGTCGGCCGGGGGCGACTGCGCCGTACGGTCAGGGGAGACGGTGGGGGAATCCGGGCCGGCGGAGCCGTCCGCGGGGCCCGTCGCGCCGCCCATGCCCTGGATGTCGGGTGCGGTGGCGGCCTGGGTGCGGTCACCGGTGCCGCTGTTCGCCGAGGTGAGGGTCAGCCCGCCGCCCACGAGGGCCACCGCCGTGGCGACCAGGGCACGCCGCTGGGTCTTCTTCCAGCGGGCCAACTGCCGCCGCCGCGCCGCACGGCCGGTGCCCGAGAGCGCGGGCGTCTCGCCCGGCACGTCTGGCGGCACGTCACCGGGCCGTGCCGCGGGGGACGTTACGGCGGGGGGACCGGTGGCAGTGGTCGCCGCTACGGGAACGGTCTGACCGCCGATGGCGCTGGGCGCGATGTCGGGGGCGTAAGCACCGCAGCCGGGGCAGACCAGGGCGCCGTTCAGATGCCGGCGGCACGTGGAGCAGTAGTCCATCCGCTGTCTTCCTGAGTTGTCGTACCGGCCGCCCGGAAGGTGACCGGTCCGAGCAGGGGACAGCAACGCTAGCCAGACCCGCCACCCACTGTGTGCAGCCCGTGTGCCGCTCCTGCGCACATTCTCCGTGCGCCGCGCGAGAAGGTCGTGAGCATGCGTGCCGCATCACCGCACAACGGACACACTGCTGACCGGTGTTCAGGATGTGGCCGGAAGTCGGCCTTGACGCCGTACCGAGGTGCCGCGTTGGCTTTCCAGCCACTTGGCCGCCCACGCCGCACGACCGCCCGGAAGGCACCCCACGTGAACCCGCGTACCACCCATGCCCCCCTGTCCGTGAGTCGCAGCGTCGCGCTTCTGACCGCCACGCTGTCGGCCCTCTCGCTGACCGGGTGCGGCCTCGTCGGCGCGACCAGCGACGACGGTGCGGAGCCGCGCTCCAGGACCAACGACATAACGGTGGGTCTGCTGCTGCCCGACACGGACACGGCGCGCTTCGAGAAGTTCGACTACCCGCTCATCAAGGAGCGGATCTCCTCCCTCACCGACAAGAAGGGCAAGGTCGCCTACGCGAACGCCGGGGGCAGCATGGCCAAGCAGAACGAGCAGTTCGCACAGATGATCGCCGACGGCGTCGACGTGATCCTGGTGGACGCGGTGGACGCCAAGGCGATCGCACCGGCCGTGCGCAAGGCCAAGGAGGCGGACATCCCCGTCATCGCCTACGACCGTCTCGCCGAGGGCCCGATCGACGCGTATGTCTCGCACGACAACGAACTCGTCGGCCAGGTGCAGGGCCGCGCCCTCGTGACCGAGCTCGGTGACGACGCCGACACCAGCAAGGTCGTCATGATGAACGGCGAGCCCGCGGACCCGAACACGGCACTGTTCAAGAAGGGCGCGCTCAGCGAACTGGACGGCAAGGTCAACATCGTCAAGACCTACGACACCACGAAGTGGCTGCCCGAGGTCGCCGCGGAGAACATGCGCAAGGCGCTCAAGGAGGTCGGCGTGGGCAATATCGCCGCCGTCTACTCGGCGAACGACGGCATGGCCGGTGCCGTCATCAAGACGCTCGAGGACGCCGGCGTGACCGACATGCCGCCGGTGACCGGGCAGGACGCGGACCTCGCGGCCGTGCAGCGGATCGTGACGGGCACACAGCACATGACGGTGTACAAGTCCTTCCTGCTGGAGGCCACCGGGGCCGCCGACATGGCGGTGGCCAAGGTGCAGGAGCGCTCGATCCAGTTCGACGCGCTGGCCCGGGACCGCATCGACAGCCCCACGCAGAAGGACGTCCCGGCGATGCTGGTCCCGGTGGTGGCCCTCACGAAGGAGAACATCGAGGACACGGTGATCGAAGACGGCGTCTACACCGTCAAGGACATCTGCACCGATGCCTACGCGACGGCCTGCGCGGAGATCGGTCTCGGCTCGTGAACCACGCCGACGTGACGCGGCTCACCTCCCGTGCGCCGATCACTTCCGCTCCGTGCACCGGTCGTCAGTGACGAGACGAACCGCGAACCGCGCATCGAAAGAAGGAGCGGCCGCCATGACCGCACAGGCGAAGGGCCCCGCGAGCTATTTCCCGTCGATCGAGAAGAAGTACGGCCGTCCGGTCGCGGAGTGGAAGGACCTCATCCGCACGTCACCGCTGACCCGGCACATGGAGCTCGTCGCCTGGCTCAAGACCGAGCACGGTCTGGGCCACGGCCACGCCAACGCCCTCGTCGCCCACACCCTCGCCGAGGACAGCGGCCCGAGGCCGTAGGGCGGCGGGGGCCGTCGCGCCCGGGGCGCACCCGGCCCTCCCCAACGGCCGTCCCGTGCCGTCGGAGTTAGGATCCGGGGCATGGTCCTGAGCGTGCGCGACGTGGAGCGGTTCATGGCCTCCAAGCCGCGGCTGGAGGCCATCGCCTACCGGCTGCTCGGCTCCGCGAGCGAGGCCGAGGACGCGGTGCAGGAGACGTTCCTGCGGTGGCAGGGCGCCGATGTCGAGCGCATCCGGGTCCCCGAGGCGTGGCTGACGAAGGTGCTCACCAACCTGTGTCTCAACCAGCTCGCCTCGGCCCGCGCGCGGCGCGAGACCTACGTGGGCCAGTGGCTCCCCGAGCCGCTGCTCGCCGGGGACCCGATGCTCGGCCCCGCCGACACCGCCGAACAGCGGGAGTCGGTGTCGTACGCGGTACTCGTCCTGCTGGAGCGGCTCGCTCCGAACGAGCGGGCGGTGTACGTCCTGCGGGAGGCGTTCGACTACCCGCACCGGGAGATCGCCGAGATCCTCGACCTCACCGAGGCCGCCAGCCAGCAGATCCTCCACCGCGCCAAGCGGCACCTCGCGCAGGGCAGGGCCCGTACGGACATCGACGAGGCCGCCGCCCGGCGGATCGTCGACGAGTTCCTCGCGGCCGCCACCAGCGGACGGACCGAGCCGCTGGTCCGGCTGCTCACCCAGGACGCCGTCGCGGTCGGCGACGGCGGCGGGAAGATTCCGGCCCGCGCCAAGGCGTTCGAGGGCGCGCTCGCGGTCGCCACGTTCGTGCGGGGTCTGTTCACACCGGGCAAGGCCAAGCGCGCCCTGATCGGCGGCTCGCCCGGGGTCTACGTCACGACGGCCAACGGTGAGCCCGCGGTGGTGGCCGTCGTCGAGGGCCGGGTCGTGGGAGTCATGTGCCTGGAGATGACGGCCGACGGCATCGCCGCCGTCCGCAGCCAGGTCAACCCGGACAAGCTCGCGCGCGTGACCGAGCGCTGGGCGGCCGGCGATCACGGCGAACCCCTGCTCCACGCGTTCTGAGTGTGATGTGACGCACGTCACATCACGACCCTGTCAGGGAACGGCGGGCCGCCCGGTTCAAGGGGTGAACCCGCAGACGACAGGAGCAGGCCATGCAGCACCGCATCATCGTCCTCGGAGCCGGCTACACCGGAGCCTCGGCCGCCGGACGCCTCGCCAGGCGGCTGCGCCGTGAGGACGTCGCCATCACCCTGGTCAACGCCGAGCCCGACTTCGTCGAGCGCGTGCGCAACCACGAGCTCGCGGCCGGACGGCAGCTCAAGCACCGTCCCCTCGCCGAGATGCTCGCCGGGACCGGCGTGGAACTGAGGCTCGCGCAGGTCACCGGCGTGGACGTCGACCGCAGGGAGGTGGCCGTCCGGGACGCGAACGGCGACGGCGAGCTGGAGTACGACACCCTGGTGTACGCCCTCGGCAGCCGCTGGAACGACCAGGGCGTCCCCGGTACCGCCGAGCACGCCCACGAGATCGCCGGCCGCCCCGGCGCGCTCCGGGTGCGCGAGCGGCTCGCCCGTCTGGACGCCGGACAGCCCGTCGTCGTGGTCGGCGGCGGTCTCACCGGCCTGGAGGCCGCGACCGAGATCGCCGAGGCCCGCCCGGACCTCGACGTCGCCCTCGCCGCCCGCGGCGGCCTCGGTGACTGGCTCTCGCCCAAGGGCCGCCGGCACCTGCGCAAGGTCGTCGACCGGCTCGGCATCACCGTGCACGAGCACGCCGACGTCACCGCCGTCGGCGCCGACCGTGTCACCACCGCCGACGGCGCGTCCCTCCCGGCCGCGCTCACCGTGTGGACCACCGGCTTCGCCGTCCACCCGATCGCTCGGGCCACCGCCCTGGAGGCCACCGCCACCGGGCAGATCGTGGTCGACGTGACCATGCGCTCGGTCTCGCACCCCGAGGTGTACGCCATCGGCGACGCGGCCATGGTGACGGGCCCCGGCGACAAACCGCTGCGGATGTCGTGCGCCTCGGGCGTCCCCACCGCGTGGCAGGCCGCCGACGCCATCGCGGCCCGGCTGACCGGCGGGAAGCTCCCCAAGGTGCCGCTCCGCTACTTCAACCAGTGCATCTCCCTGGGCCGCAAGGAGGGACTCATCCAGTACGTCACCGCCGACGACCGCGCCGTCGACACGGCCCTGACCGGACGGCTCGCCGCCCTCTACAAGGAACTGGTCTGCAAGGGCGCCGCCTGGGGAGTGGCCCACCCGACGCTCGGCATACCGACCCGGCGCCGCGCCGTACGGATCCCGGCTCCCGGACCTGCCGAGGTCCGCTCGGCGGGCACGGCCGACACGGCGGGCACGGCGGCCGAGGCGGCGGCCTGAGCCCCGCACCCCGTCCCGACGGTCAGGACCGCCGGGAACCGTGCGGATCAGCCGGTGAGGTCGAACGTGGCGGCGCGCCGCACGAACACCGTGCCGCCGTCCTTCGCCGTCGCCAGCACGGAGACGTGCCAGGTCCCCTTGTCCAGATCGGCCACCTCCTCCCGCGTGGCCTTCACCGTGTAGGTGCAGCGGGAGGTGGTGGCCGTGGCGGGGCGGCAGGTGGCATCGTCCACGTACCGCATCTCCGCCTCGGTCGGCTCGTCGAGCTTCGAACCGACCGGCCAGGCGATGACCTTGAGGCCCCGGACGCCCGAGTCGTCGCTCACGTCCGTGGTGAGGCCGAGCGACCCCGCGGTGGTGCCGGACGGTGCCACGTAGCGGACCGAGGTGTTCTCCAGGGTCGGCTCCGTGGCGGGCGAGGCCACCGCGAGGCCGCCGACGGCGACCCCGCCCACGACGGCGGCGGCGATGAGCGACGACACGAGAAGGTGCTTGGGCATGGGAAGTCCCCCTGGGACGTGTGTGGTGGAGAGCCGGTGCGGTGCCCGCACCCGCCGAAGAGAACGGGAGGGTGGCTCCGGCCGGCGTTGTCCCGCCGTCGGTCCCCCGCTGTCCCGATGTGATCGAGCCTAGGGCGGGGCCGGCGCGCGGTCCTCGGTCCACGGGACGACTGCCGCGTCGAACCGGAGAGGCAGAACGCCGCCGGGTCGTCCACCCCCCCCCGCGCCGTCTGCACCCCAGGTAAGAGGGCGGAATCCCCCTTCAGCCGGAGTCGGACCGTTCACCCGCGGCCATAGCCTTGGCTCGTCATGAAGCGAATAGACGACCGGCTGCTCCCGGTCCTTCTGCTGTGCGTCCAGGCCGTGGTGTGGCCGGGTGCGGCGCTGGCGCGCGGGGACGTCCCGGCCGCGTCCGCCCTGCTTGTGGCGGCCCTGGTCGGCGGCTCGGTCACGGCCGTGCTCTTCCTGCGCCGTACCCGCCCGGTCACCGCCTTCGTCCTGGTCACCGCCGCGTGCGCGCTGGGCGCCGGGCCGCTGCCCGCGGGGGCGACGGCGGTGCTCGGCACCGCGGGTGTCGCGCTCGCCCTGTTCACCGTGGCGACCGAACGCGACACGTTCACCACCGTGTTGTGCGTGGCGACGCTCGCGCTCTGGCAACTGCTGTACGGGATCACCCTGCACCGGATCAGCGACCGTGACGGACTCGACCTGGTCCTCACCGCCCTGCTGTACGCCACCACGTGCGGCGCCGGGCTGTTCCTCCGGCGGGCCCGTCGCGTACGGCGGTCGTCGGAGCGGCTGCTGAGGCGGGCCGAGTCCGAGCGTCACCGGCTCCCCGCGGCCGAACGGCGCCGTATGGAAAGGGAACTGCACGACGTCAGCGCCCACCATCTGACGGCCGTGGTGGTCACGGCGGGTGCCGCCCTGGGCCTGCGCGACCGCCGCCCGGAACTCACCGACGAGGCACTGCGGTTCGCCGTCGACACCGGCCACGAGGTCACCCGGGCGCTCGGCGCGGTACGGGCCCCGGCGCCGTCGGGCGAGGATCTGCCGTCCCCGGAGGAACGGCTGCTCGACCTGGTCGCCGGATTCCGGCGCCTCGACCAGCGGGTGGACTGCGAGATCGACCCGCTGCCGGACGGCGCCGTCGCGGACGCGGCGTACGGCATCGTGCGCGAGGCGCTGACCAACGTGGCACGGTACGCCCCCGGCGCGCCCACGCGGGTGCTGTGCCGGTACGGCGACGACCGTACGGACGTCGTGGTCACCAGTGGGGCGCCGCTCCCCGGTACGCCGGCGCACGGCGCGGGTCTCGGTGGAGGACGCGGCCAGGGCTTTCTGCGGTCCCGGGCCAGGGAGGCGGGTGGCACCCTGGCCACCGGCCCGACGGCGGACGGCGGCTGGGAGGTGCGCGCGGTCCTGCCCGGCCGGAGTGCCGCCCCGGTGGAGCGGTCCGCGCAGCGCGGCTACCGCGCGGCGCAGGTGGTGGCGGCCCTCTTCCTCGTACTGCAGCCGATGCTGCCGTCCATGGTCATCGTGGCGGAGGCGAGGCCGGGCGGTTCACACGTGTCGGCGGGTGTGCTCTTCGCGCTGCTGGCCGCCGCACAGGCGGTCACGCTGCTGTGGCTGCGCCGGGCACCGCGCACCGCCCAGGGGGTCCTGTTCGCCCTGGCCCTGGTCTGGCCGTTCGCGATGGCCGCGGGCGAGTACACGGGACCGGTCGTCCTCCCGCCCGCGCTGAGCATGCTCGCCACCTGCGCGGCCCTCGCCGCGGACGCCACCCGAAGGACGGCCGGGGACCGCCCGCGCGTACTCCTCGCGGCCGTCGCCGCCGCGGTGCACGCGGTGGCCATGACCGTCGCCGTACTGGACCGGGGCACCACGGTCCCCGACTGGGCGGTCGCCGTGGGGGCGACGGCCGGGGCCGCCCTGGCGGCCGGCGCGGCCCACTGGTGCGGGGCCCTGCGCGGCCGCCGTGAGCGGGCCGCCCGGGGCAGCCGGGACGAGGCCCTCGCCACCTGGACCGAGGAGGCGGTCCGGGACGCCTGGGCGGAGCGCCGCCGGATCGCCGGAGGGCTGGAGACCACCGTGCTGGCGCGCACCGCCGACATGGTCGCGGAGGCGGAGGCGGGACGGCTCGACGCGGCGGCCGGACGCGCCCGCGAGGCCCTGGCCGCGATGCGCGCCCTGCTCGACACGGTCCGGGAGAGCGAGGCAGGGCGCGAACTGCACCCGCAGCCCACCCTCCAGGCGCTGGACCTGCTCGCCCGCCAATGCCGGGCCACCGGCCGCGAGGTCGAGATACGGCTCACCGACCGGGTGCCGCGGCGCCTGCCCGCCGCCGTCGACCTGACCGCCTACCACTCCGCCGAGACACTGCTCGCCACCGGGGCCGACCACCCCGCGGTGCTCGAGATCGACACCACGGAAGGTACGTTGACGATCACGGCCACCGGGATCGCACCCGCCGCCCACCCGGCTGTACGGGAGCGGCTGACGGCCCGGCTCGCGGCGCTGGAGGGCACCCTGACCACTGGGCCCGCGGACACGGTCCGTCTTCGGCTGCCGCTGGCCGTGGGCGCCGGTGAGGAGAGGGAACGATGAGTCTCAGGGTGCTGGTCGCCGACGACCAGGGCATCGTGCGCGCGGGATTCGCCGCCGTGATCGACGCCGAGGAGGACATGACGGTCGTCGGTGAGGCCGCGGACGGCGCCGAAGCCGTGCGGATGGCCGAGGAGCTGGCGCCCGACGTGGTCGTCATGGACGTACGGATGCCGGAGCTGGACGGTATCGCCGCCACGCGGATCATCACCGGTCGTCCGGACGCCCCGCGCGTGCTGGTGCTGACCACCTTCGATCTCGACGCCTATGTCTTCGACGCGCTGCGGGCCGGTGCGTCCGGCTTCCTGCTCAAGGACGTGTACGCCGCCGAACTGCTGCAGGGCATCCGGGTGGTGGCCGAGGGCGAGAGCGTCCTCGCCCCGTCCGCGACCCGCCGGCTGATCGGCCACTACGCCTCCGGAACGGCCGGGGGAACCCCGGGGCGGCGAACCCCCGGCGAACTGGGCAGCCTCACCGACCGCGAGCGGGGAGTCCTCACCCTGGTCGCCTCCGGGCTCACCAACGCGGAGATCGCCGGACAGCTCGGCATCACCGTCGGCACCGTGAAATCCCATGTCAACGCGGTGCTGCGCAAGTTGGGGCTGCGCGACCGGGTCCAGGCCACGATCTTCGCCTACGACCTCGGCCTCGCCCGCCCCAACCCACCCGGCCCCCACCTCTGACCACCGCACACCGTGCTGCCGCGCGCCGCGTCCGGCGCCCGTCCCGGGCCGCCGGGAACCGTCCGGCGCCTGTCCCCGGCCGGTCCGATCCCAGCCGCTTCCCTCTCCGTCCGACCCAGACCCGTGACCATGACCAGCACACTCGAGGAGCCCACCGCCGTGACCGGACCCGGTCGAAACCTCATCCGCCGCCTGCGCCACGTCCTCGGCGACATCGCCGCACTCATCTACCTCGGGATCGTCGCCGCCCTGGTCATATGGACGTTCGTGGTGAGCACCGGCGAGAACGAGGACGCGTCCTTCGCGGGTGTCATCCCGGTGCTCGCCACCGCACCGGCCAGCCTCGTCCTGATCGTCCTGCCCGAGATGCCCGGCATGTTCGAGCTTGCCGTCGTCATCGGCGCACTGGTCAACGCGGTGGTTATCGGCTGGTGCTCCCGGCGGCTGCGCCAAGGCGGCGCCGAGTCCCGGTAGGGCCGTCCGTTCACAGTTCCGCGGCTCCCGACAGGTCCAAGGCCTCCATCATGGCCAGGGGGCCGGCGGGGACGCGCCGAGGTCCTGCTCGGACCAGATGGTCTTGTCGTCGCGGCTGTGCCGTACGCCCCAGTGGGAGCTGAGCCGCATCACGATGTAGAGGCCGCGGCCGCCCTCGTCGCTCGCGCGGGCGTGGCGCAGATGAGGACTGACGCTGTTGGCGTCCGTGACCTCGGACAACAGCCGCTCCTGGTCGTGGATGAGCCGCAGCCGTACCGGCCCCTTGCCGTAGCGGATGGCGTTGGTGACGAGTTCGCTGACGATGAGTTCCGTCGTGTAGGCGGCTTCGTCGAGGTGCCAGGCGGCGAGCTGCTGGTCGACGAGCCGGCGCGCCGTGCCCACGACGGAGGCGTCGGGGGGCAGGGTCCAGTCCGCGACCTCCTCCCGCGGCAGGGCGTGGGTGCGCGCGAGCAGCAGGACGGCGTCGTCCTCGCGGGAGGGAGCCAGGCGGTACACGCAGGTGTCGCACAGGTCCTGCAAGGGCCGGCCGGGGGTGGCGAGAACGTGCTCGAGGTCGCGGCGGGCGTCCGCCGTGTCCCCGCCGCCGGAGGCGAGGAGACCGCCGGTGCACAGGGCGACCAGGCTGCCCGGTGCGAGCCGGAGCACCACCGGCGTGAACACCTGCCCGCCGCCCGCCCCCAGGGCTGGTCCCTGCGGGACGTCCACCTCGAGCGGCGCCCCGTCGGGGTCGACGACGGCGGGGGCGGGGTGCCCCGCACGGATCATGACGCAACTCCGGGAGACGGGGTCGTAGACGGCGATCGCGCAGGTCGCCACGTGCGGTTGCGCGGCCGGGGCGCCGGCGGCCGGGAGCTGCGCGGCGACCTCGTCCAGGTGGGTCAGCAGCTCGTCCGGTTCCAGGTCCTGCAGGGCCAGGGTGCGCAGGGCGACACGGAGCTGGCCCATCGTGGCCGCGGCCTCGATGCCGTGCCCGGCGACGTCCCCGACGACGAGGGCGACGCGCGCGCCGGAGAGCGGGACGACGTCGAACCAGGCGCCGCCCGCCCCCTCGGGCAGATACACATGGGCCGTCTCCACCGCCGAGAGGCGCGGGATCTCGCCGGGCTGCAGCCTGCGCTGCAGGGCGGAGGCCACGGTGTGCTCGCGGCGATAGCTGCGCGCGTTGTCCAGGTGCGCGGACGCGGTGGCGGCAGCCTGCCGGGCGACGTCCAGATCCGCTTCATCGAAGAGGTCGGTCCGGTTGCGGTAAAGGGTCAGCAGACCCAGAACGGTGTCCCGTGCCATGAGCGGGGCGACGATCATGGAGCGGACGTCCGCCGCGATCAGCGGGGTGAACCCGTCCTGGCCGGCCGAGATCCAGGGGTCGTCCGCCGAGACCCGGACGAGGCGGGCGTGGGTGTCGTTGAGGGCCTGGGTGTACGGGGTCGGAAAGGGAAAGGGGTGGCTGTCGCCCGGTTTCCTGCTCGTCCCCACGGTCGGGGGTGCGAAGGCGATCCGGCGCAGCGGGACGTCCGCCGGTACGGGACCGGCCCGGCGCATGCCTCCGGTGAACCCGTCCTCCAGCAGGTCGACGCTCGCCGCGTCGGCGAAGGCGGGCACCAGCGCGTGCACCAGTTCGCCGGCCGTGGAGCCTTCCTCCAGGGTGGAGCCGACGGTCGCGTGCACCGTACTGAGCACGGCGAGGCGGTCCGCCGCGGCCTGTCTCTCGGTCACGTCCTCGACGACGCCCACCAGGCCGGGGATGCCGCCCTCCCGGCTGGGCAGCGGAAAGAGGGACACCTCGACGGTGAGGGTGATGTGCGGTTCCGACGGCGACCGTCCGCGGACCAGCCGGCTGTGCAGCGGCTCGCCGGTCGCGATGACCTCGTCGATCAGCGCCCTGAGCTCACCGGATACGAATCCGGGGGCGAACTCGTCGACGTGGTGTCCGATGATGTCCCCGGGTTTCAGGTCCCGCACCCCCCGTGCGGCAGGGTTGTAACGGGTGACCTTCCGTTCGGCGTCGAAGACGAACAGACCCTGGGGTGAGTCGGCGAACAGCGCGTTCAGCACCGCGGTGTCGTCGACGGGACAGCCTGTCACCGCGAGCTCCCTTCGCGCGCCCCCTCCTTACCTTCTCGCACCGGCGGCACACGGCAACTCGGCCGTGACGGACGCCACCGGGGCCGGTGCCCGGCGGACCGTCCTACCTCGCCCGGATGACGAGCAGGGCGACGTCGTCGCTGCGGTGCGTGCTCTGCTCGGCGTCGTGGACGAGAAGGTCGGCGAGGGCTTCCGCGTCCAGGTCGCCGGCGCGGGCCAGCCGGCCGGCGAGGGCGTCGGTCGTCACGTCGAGGTCGACGCCGGGTACCTCGACGAGACCGTCGGTGTACAGGACGAGCACCGAACCCGGCGGCAGGGAGATCCCGGTGGCCGGGTAGACGGCCGTGGGGTCGATGCCGAGCAGCAGGCCGGGCGGCAGGCGGAGCACTTCGGTGTGTCCGTCGGGGTGCCGCAGGACGGGTGGCGGATGGCCGGCGCTGGCCAGCTGCGCGCGGTGGTGCGCCAGGTCGAGATGGACGTAGAGGCAGCTGGTGAACAGGCCGGGGTCGAGGTCGGTGAGCAGCCGGTTGGTGCGGGCGAGCACCTCGCCCGGGGGAGCGCCGGCGGTGGCGTGGACCGCGGTCCGGACCTGGCCCATCAGCGTGGCCGCCCGCACGTTGTGGCCCTGGACGTCGCCGATGGTGGCGGCGGCGTTGGTCTCGTCGAGGCGGATGAGGTCGTAGAGGTCGCCGCCGATCCCCATGCCGTAGCCGGCGGGAAGGTACCGGGCGGCGACGTCGAGCCCGGGCAGGCGGGGCAGGGCGCGGGGCAGCAGGCCGGCCTGCAGGCTGTGGGCGAGCCGGTGGTTGGCGTCGTAGAGGCGGGCTCTGTCCAGGGCCTGGGCGATCAGGCCGGCCAGGGAGGTCAGGACGGTGCGTTCCGAGGGCTCGAAGGTGTGGGCCCGGTCGTAGGCGAGGACGAGCGAGCCGACGGGTCGTCCGGAGACGACCAGCGGCAGGAAGCCCCAGGCGGCCATGTCTTCCTGGCGGTCCACGGAGGGGTGGGCGTGCCGCAGGTCGGAGGAGGAGGCGAAGAAGGAGGGTGTGCCGGTGGTCAGGCAGTGCACCGCGGGCGCGTCCGAGGTCAGGGGCAGGCCGTCGAAGTGGTCCATGAGCTCGGCGGGGTGGCCGCCGTGGCCGATGACCCGCAGCCGCCCCTCCTCCGCGGTCATCAGGGCCAGGGCCTGGGCCCCGGTGGCGGGCAACACCTGGTCGGCGACCCGGTCGACCACGTCCTGTACGCCGACCGCCTCCGCGAGGGTCGCCGCCAGATGCATCAGGTGGTACAGCGCGGCGGTCCGGCCCGTGGCGGAGACCGGCGCGGGCGGTGGCTCCTGGGTGGTGACCGGGGTGTCCGCCGCCGCGACGGGGGCGATGCGCACGCTGATGCCCGAGGCGTCCGGGTAGAGGCGGAAGGACAGCCATCGGTCGGGCGGACGCAGGGCGGTGAACGACGTGGGCCGGCGGCTGAGCACCGCGGCCCGGTAGTTGTCCTGGGCGACCGGGGCGTTGAGCCACGGCAGTGCCTCCCACGGCCGGACTCCCAGCAACTCGGACCTGTCGGCACCGAGGAGGCGGGCGGCGGTGGTGGTGAGGAAGGTCGTCCGCCCGTCGGGATCGAGCGCGCAGCACCCGCCGGGAAGACGCTCGGCGAAGTCCGTCCCCGCCGGCTTCCCGGACGGTGCGGCGGTCCGGGCTCCGGGAGGGGGTTCGGTGACGGGGACGCGGGCCTCGGGCGGGGGCACCAGGCGCGGGGTGGCGCCGGGCCGCACGGGCCGCCCGCTGTCGGCGGCCATCCGCAGCAGGAGGCCGAGGCGGTGACGGATGCCGCCGATCGCGTCGCGTTCACCGGGGCTCAGCTCCGCGGGATGCCCGCCGGGCCAGTGCAGGACGAGTCCGCCCCACTCCGTGCCGCCGGTCGTGATCGCGGCGGCGGCCAGGGTGAAGGAGTACGGCAGTACCAGGGCCAGCTGCGGGTAACGGCGCGCCATCTCCTCCCGGTCACCGAGCCACACCAGGCGACGGTCACGCAGGGCGTCGGCGACCGGGGTCGGCGCGTCCAGCCCGACCCGGGCCCAGGACAGGGCGATCTCCCACGGGGCCCCGCTCAGCACGGCCAGCTTCAGCGCCTGCTCATCCGGTGCCAGCAGGTACACGGCACCCACATGGGCGCCGGTGTCCCGCATGCCCTGCACCAGGGCGAACGCCAGCAGATCCAGCAACTCCCCGGAGGAGTCCGTACCGGCCACGGAGCGGGCGGCGTCCCGCACACCCTCACCCCCTGACGACGGCGACGTCCGGGGAGATCCGCACCCGTGGAACTCCCCGCGGTGAGGCAGCACCCCGGCCACGCCCCGGGCGTCCGAGGGACGGACGATTCGCCCGTACAACCGGACAATACTCCCGAAAGGTGTCCTGGGCGCGCCGGTGCCGTGGCGTGACGCCGACCCGGCGGTCCGTACGGGCGGACCGTCCTCGCCGCGGAACGCGTGCCGCCGCGGCCGGCTCCTCCCCCGCGGCCCCGCGGCCCCATGGCCGGCTCCTCTCCCGCGGCCCCACGGCTCCACGGCCACCTCCCGGCGTGCCGGCACCCCTGCCGCATGGTCCGCTGCCGCCCGGGGTCCCGGGTGGCAGCGGACGTAAGGATTTCGTCATCCGGCGGACGGCCCGGGACGGCCGCCGGTGCGCGTTGAATGGGCGGCCTGAGGCGGGATCACTTCGAAGGTGGGCGGTATGAGGCGGGGACGAAGCATGCGGGTCAGGCCGTGGGTGGGTGGCGTACTGGCGGTGGTGGTCGCCGGGGCGGGATTCGGGCTGTACTGGTTCCAGCCGTGGAAGCTGTGGCAGGACGAGACGGTCCAGGAGGCCTTGCCCGTGACGGCGGACGCCTCGAAGGCGCCGGCCGGCGCGCCGTCGCCCGTGGCGTCCACCGCGCCCTCCTCCGTGCCCTCCCCGGCCGGGCCGGTGACGCTGGCGAGCGGTGAACTGATCAGCCACGAGCACGCGACGTCCGGCACGGTGAAGCTCGTACGGCTGGCCGACGGCGCCCACATCGTGCGGGTGGAGAACCTCGACACCAGCAACGGCCCCGACCTGCACGTCTGGCTGACCGACGCGCCGGTCAAGGAGGGCCGGGCCGGCTGGGGCGTGTTCGACGACGGGAAGTACGTCGGTCTCGGCAAGCTCAAGGGCAACAAGGGGAGCCAGAACTACAGCGTGCCCGCCGACATCGATCCGGCCCGGTACGGCAGCGTCAGTATCTGGTGCGACCGCTTCGACGTCTCCTTCGGCGCCGCGGAACTCGCCCTCACCTGACTTCACTCCAGCCCCGGGCGGACGCGCTGTAGCCCGGCCGTCACATTTTCGATACCTACGGGTGTGTGTGATCGTCCGGCGACCGTGGGTAATCCTCGCTACCTTGGATCCGCGACCGTCCAGGGGGACATGTGAACGACAACGGATACACCAGCCTGCCGGGATGGCGGGGCGGCGACGCCAACGCCGCGTATCTCGACAAGAACCTGAAGCACATGCCGGTGGAGACGGAGCTCGACGACTCGGTCGGCTGGCGGCAGCTGCTCCAGCTGTTCGTCTACGCCTTCCTCGCCTCGCTCCTGGCGTTCCTGCCGTTCTTCTTCTTCGGGCTGCTGCTCCTCGTCGGAGGCAGTGGCGAGGGCTTCGCCGCCATGACCGCGCTGGCCTACATCGCCTCGGGGCTCGCCTTCTGGGTGACCCTGCTCTGGATGCGCCTGGTCGAGCCGATCGCCGAGTGGCGGGTCCTGCTGGCGGACCGGAGCGGATCCCTCGACTCGGCGTACATCTCCATCGCGGGCACGCTCGCGCGCCGCTACATCCCCGTCGACCGCGCCGAGCGGGTCATCGCCACCGGGCTGGGCCGGGACCAGGTCCGTAGCCGCCTGGTGCTCTCCGAGGGCAAGTGCCAGGTCTACGTGTCCGTCTTCTCGTACGGCACGAGCCTCTATCTGGGATGGCAGATGTGGCGCTCGCGCCGCGGGTACGCCCTGATCGGCGGGTTCGTGTCGGACATCATGGCGTCGGTCATGGGCCGTCTGAGCCCTGAGCGGATCATGCTGCGGACCGAGGGTGTGCGGGCGATGCGCGAGGCGGTGCACGCGGCGTGCCGGGAGGGACTGGCCACGGCGGTGGACCAGATCGTGGTGCCCGTCGGCTATGCCTTCCCTCAGGGGTTGCCGCCGGTGCAGGCGGACCCGGCCAAGTCGGCACCGGCCCCGGTCCCGCCGCAGGCCCCCGCTCCCGTCCCGTCGCAGACTCCGGCCCCCGGCTCCACGGGTTCCTGGGGGCCGTCCGCGGCCGGCCCCCGGACGGACGGTGCGCCGCCGCCCCGGCCCTGAGAGGCCCTCGGCCCGCCGGGCCCGCACCGCCACGCGCGGCGCGGGCCGACGGGCGGTCGTCGAAGGGATCGGATGTCGAAGGAACGGAAGGACCAGCGGGACAGCGGGACCGGTGGAGCCGGCGGGACCGGTGGAGCCGGCGGCGGGGAGCCCGAGGGCACCAGGGAGCCCTCGTACGTGACCAGGGGAAAAGGGGGAGGATCGGATGGCGGGAGCCGTTCCCGACGGTGCGCACGGTGTTCTGATCCACGCCGCCCCCAGCGGTGAGGCCTGGGCCCATGTCGCCTTCTCGCTGAGCCCCGCCCCGCTGCCCGGAGGCCTCTACCCCGAATTCTCCGAAGAGCGGCGCGGAGCCGACCGGGTCGCCGCCGAACGGGCCTGGCTCGCGGCTCTCTGGACGGACCGCACCACCGCACGCTGGGATCTGCGCTTCATCAGCGACCCGGTGAGCGGGCGGATCAGTACCGTCCTCATCGCCCAGTTGTACGGCGCGGACCGGGCAGCCGCGCTCCGGGCCGTGGGGGACACGCTCCCCGTCCTGGCGCGGTTCCCGGCGCACGTGACGGCGACCCGGATCGAGGACACCGAGGAGATCGCGCGTCTGCTCGCCCCGTTCGCACCGGAGTGGGGCGCGATCGCCGAGATCCGCAAACGCATCACCTGCCGAACGCTGACCCGCCTCTGGGGACCGGAACGCGTCGCGACCGCCGTCTCCCGGTTCGATTCCCCCGCCCCCTCCTGGAAACGGATATGGACCCAGCTCGCCGCGGAGCCGCGGCGGACGGTGATCAGCGTGTGCCTCGAACCGTGCTCCGCCCCGGCCGGGCTCGCCGAGGGACTCACCATGAGAGCGCAGGCGTTCGGGACGCTCGCGGCGCCGGGACCGCCCGACCCCTTGTACGGGGTTCCCGTGCCGGGCGACCCCTTCGCCCAGGAGGCACACCGGCTGTACGACGCGGCCTCGCGGTGTTACACCGGGCGGCTGCACCGGGCACGTGTCTCGGTCGCCGTCGAGGGGGAGGCCCCGGTGTCCGACGTCCTGACCGGACTCGTCGGCCACACCCTGGCGCCGGTGAGCTCCGGTGCGGTCGTCGTCCGCCCGCGGAGCCAGGAGGAGCACCGGGTGGCCTGCGGCAACCTGCTGGGGGTCAACCGGGACTGGCTGCACGAGAGTTACTGGCAGGAGGTGCCCGCGTTCCTGCGGACACCGTCCTCGGGACAGTTGTGGCTGAGTGATCCGGGGACGGTGACGGCCCTCGCCGACCTCATGGACGCCGACGAGGCGGCCACCCTCCTCCGCCTGCCCCACGGGGAACCCGGCGAGCCCGAACTCTTCGCCCTGGAGCGCCGGGCTCCGAACCCTTCCCGCCAGGGAGCACCCGCCGGCAGCACCGACGCCGGCTGGACCGACTTCGGTTCCGGCGGCTGACCGCCGGTTCCCGAGACGACCCGATGACGAACAGGAGCCACCGGACATGCCCCAAGCCCCCGCCTCCCAGGTGCCGGAGAACGCTCTGACCTTCACCTTCCCGGGATCACTGGCGCACGTCGACGCCCTGAACCGGGACCTGGCCGAATGGATCAACGACACGGAGCAGCTGGGCGCCACCGCGAGCCTGCGCACCCAGCCGCCCGCCCCCGGCGAACAAGGGGACGTCGCCGTCGCCGTGGACATCGTCAACGCCTCGGCGGCGGTGATCGCCGCGGCCACCAACGCGTTCTTCCTCTGGCTGCAGCAACGGCGGCCGGCTCGCGGCCGGATCGAGTTCGAGGTGGTGCGGCCCGACGGGACCCGGGTCAGTGCCGCTGTCGACGACGAGGCCCAACTAACAGCGGTCATGGACCAGTTGGCCCGGTTCGCAGTCGCCCCGCCCGGAGTGGAGGAATGACCTGGGCCGAGTGGACTCCCGCCTCCTCCGCCGCGTACGCGCTGTTCGTCGGCACTGGCCGGCATGTCCGTCCCAGCTCGCTGACCCCCATGCCCCAGGCCACGACCACGGCCCGGGCCCTCGCGGCCGCCCTCAGCGGAGACCGGGGGGTGTTCGACGCGCGGCGGACCACGGTCGTCCTGGACCCCGCCGACACCCGTCAGGTGCTGGACCCACTGCGTCGTACGGTCCGGGAACCGGACGTCGACCTGCTGCTCTTCTCCTACTGCGGTCACGGCCTGCTCGGCCGGGACGACCGTCTCTGCCTGGCGCTCACCCCGTCCGCCCAGCACGGCGGCGGGGGCGATCCGAGCCCGTCCCTGCCCTTCGCCGAAGTCGCCAGTCTGATGCGGGAGTCGTCGGCGAGGCACAAGGCGGCGATCCTCGACTGCTGCTTCTCCGGGCGGGCCCTCGGTCCGGACGGCCGCGGCATCCACCTGCTCACCGCCTGCGGCCGCACCCAGAAGGCGCTGTTCCCGCCCGAGGGAACGCTGACCGGGTTCGGCGGGGAACTGCTCGGGATCCTCGACGAGGGCATACCGGACGGGCCCCGCCACCTCGGCCTCTCCGCCCTCTACGACCGGCTGGCGGTGATCCTGCCGACCACCCCCGCACCGCGGACGGGCCTCTTCCTCACCGGATACCCCACGCCCCACCAGCAGACCGTCGACGGTTCGGGCCACATCGCGCCGGCCCTCAACCCGGCCCACGGCACCCACCGGACACCTGCGGGACTGCGTGCCCGAGGCGCCTTCGCCCAGCGGCTCAAGAAGCTCACCGAACCCTCCCCCGACCTTCCGGTGCCCGACCCGGCGAGGCTGCCGCAACTGGTTCACGTGCTGGCCGAACTGGCCCGGGACGCCGGCGAACTCCTCGGCCCGCTCGACGACTTCAGCATCGACGCCCGCCGCAACCACGCCGTGATGACCGGTGCCGCCGGATACCCCGAGCAGGCCGCGGCCCTGCTGTCCGCCCTGGTCGACGCCCTCCGCGCGACATCGCCCGGCCACCGCGCCCTCCCCGGGTCGGAGCGCGCTCTGGCCCACTGGAGCCGGGAGCTCTCCCGCAGCGGCCGCGCACGGGCCTGAACCCGCTCGCCGGACACCCGGCCCGGGGGCGACGCCGGCCGGGGGTGATGCCGACCGGGGGTGATGCCGACCGGGGGTGATGCCGGCCGCGCCGTCAGGACTCCCGGTGGCGTGGTGGGCCCAGAGTGCGCCGGTTGCGGCCCGCGGCGCGGGCGGATCCGTGCGTGTCGAAGAGTGCGTCGAAGAGTGCGTCGAGGAGCGTGTCGAGGAACGCGTCGAGGTTCTTCCCGGCCGCGCTCGGGGAGGTCACGCCGGTCCACGTTCGGAAGGGTGGACCCGGGCCCCGACCGGGACCACCCGTACCTGCCCGCAAGGACAGTGACCTGCATCACATCCGGATCCTGTCAGCAATCGGGACGCCATCCCGTTCAAGGGGCACGCGAACGAGACAGGAGCATCGTCATGAAGCACCGCATCGTCGTACTCGGTGCCGGGTACGCCGGGGCCTTCGCCGCAGGAAACCTGGCCCGCCGGCTCTCCCCCGCGGACACCGAGATCACCGTCGTCAACGCCGAGCCCGACTTCGTCGAGCGGATGCGCCTCCACCAGCTCGCCATCGGCCAGGACCTCGCGCCCCGCAAGCTCACCGACATCTTCGCGGGCACCGGGGTGCGGCTGCGCGTGGCACGCGTCACCGGCGTCGACCCCGAGCGCAGGACCGTCGCGGTGACCGGCGGGGACGGCGACGGCGAGCTCGCGTACGACACGCTTCTCTACACGCTCGGCAGCTCCGCCGCCCACCATGGCGTCCCCGGCGTGGCCGAGTACGCCTTCGACGTGACCGGCCGGTCCTCGGCACTGCGTCTGCGCGAGCGCCTGGCCGGCCTGGGCGAGGGCGGCACCGTGCTGGTCGTCGGGGAGGGGCTGACCGGCATCGAGACCGCCACCGAGTTCGCCGAGTCCCGGCCCGACCTCTCGGTCGCGCTCGCCGCCCGTGGCGAGCTGGGTGCCTGGCTCTCCCCGAAGGCCCGCCGCCATCTGCGCCAGGCCTTCGACCGGCTCGGCATCACCGTGCACGAGCACACCGGGATCGAAGCCGTCGAGCCGGCACGGGCGATCGCCGCCGACGGCACGTCCCTCCCGGCCGACGTGACCGTGTGGTCTGCCGGGTTCGCCGTACACCCCATCGCCGCCGCCGGCGGCCTGGAGGTCGCCGGGACCGGTCAGATCGTCGTCGACCGCACCATGCGCTCGGTCTCGCACCCGGAGGTCTACGCCGCCGGTGACTGCGCCTACGCGATCGGCGAGAACGGCCGGCCGCTGCCGATGTCCTGCGCCTCGGCCGGGTACACCAACATGCAGGCGACCGCCGCGATCATCGCGCGCCTGACGGGCGGTAAGGTCCCCACCACCGGGCTGAAGTACCACGGCAACCACATCAGCCTCGGGCGGCGGGACGCGATCTTCCAGATGGTGGACGGTGACGTCCGGTCGAAGTCCTGGTACCTGGGCGGCCGGACCGCCACGCGGCTCAAGTCGGGCGTGCTCAAGGGGGCCGGGTTCTTCATCGCCCACCCCACCTTCGGCATGCCGAAGCGCAGGCGCCGCCTGGCCACCGCGCCCGACCGGGCCGGTGTGAGGGCCGTCGCATAAATTGAATCGCATGGACAGCGCGGCGCTCGCACGGTTCGAGGCCGGCCGGGGACGGCTGGCCTCGCTGGCGTACCGTCTGCTCGGCTCGGCCACCGACGCCGAGGACGCCGTGCAGGACGCGTTCCTGCGCTGGCAGGCGGCAGACCGCGAGCGGATCGAGGTGCCGGAGGCGTGGCTGACCAAGGTCGTCACCAATCTCTGCCTCGACCGGCTCCGTTCGGCGCGGGCACGCCACGAACGGGCGGTCGGCGCCTGGCTGCCCGAGCCACTCCTCGAGGGCGACCCGATGCTGGGCCCCGCCGACACCTTCGAGCAGCGCGAATCGGTGTCCTTGGCGGTACTGACCCTCATGGAGCGCCTCTCGCCGGTCGAGCGGGCCGCCTACGTCCTGCGTGAGGCCTTCTCGTACCCACACGCCGAGATCGCCCAGATCCTCGACATCACCGAGTCGGCCAGTCAGCAGCATGTCCACCGGGCCCGGCGCCGGGTCACCGCCGAGCGCCGCGGCGGTGACGTGGTGGACCCCGCGTCCGCGCGCCGGGTCGTCGAGGAGTTCCTCGCCGCCGCCACGTCGGGGCGTACCGAACGGCTGGTGGAACTGCTCACCGACGACGTGACGGCCGTCTCGGACGGCGCCGGACTGGCCAGGCGGCTGCTGCGGTACACGACGCGCGAGCGCGTCGCCTCCTACGTGCGGGCCGGCTTCAAGCCCACGCCGGCCAAGCTGCGGCTGGCCGGCGGCTCCCCCGCGTTCCACATCGCGCTGGTCAACGGCTCCCCGGCCGTTCTCGCCGTGGTCGGGGACCGGGTCGTGGGCGCCGTGGCGTTCGACGTCAGCGACGGCAAGGTCGCCTCCCTGCACGGCATGGCCGCCGCGGACCGGCTCGGGCGCCTCAACGAGACCTGGCGGCAGCAGGAGCCGGGCGCGCCGGTCATCGACGCGTGGTGACCGGAGCCACCGGAGCCACGGAGCCACCGGAGCCCCCGGAGCCCCCGGAGCCACCGGAGTCCAGTGACCCGGCCGGAGCGAGGACGGCCGTCCTTCGGCACCACGCCCCCGCGCGGCCATCCGGCGTCCAGGTGCCGGATCTCCGGCGACACGTCAGAAGCCCGGTGCCCCCACCTTTCCTTCACAAACAAGGCGGCAGGGACGAATGACGGTGCCGACGCAGGGCAAACGGAGACGCAGGAGGTCGACAAACTATGGTTCCCCTGTTGCTCGTACTGCTTCTCGCACTGATCCTCTTCGGCGCGGGTTTCGCCGTGAAGATCCTTTGGTGGGTCGCCATCGCCGTTCTGGTGCTCTGGCTGCTCGGATTCGTCATGCGTTCTCCATCGGCCGGCGGCGGACGTGGCCGCTGGTATCGATGGTGATGCCTACCGACGTCGCATGACGCCTCCCAGGGCCCGGCCACCACGGTGGCCGGGCCCTCGGCACGTCATGGCGCCCCGAACGCCGTGCCGTGGCCCGCTGTGCCTCGTCGGCGTCGGAGTCCAGCGGCGGGGTCGGGTGTTCCTCGGACCCCCGGCACGGCTCGCGCCGGTCCGGCCGCGCGCTCTTGTCCGCGAACTCCCCCAGAAGTGTCCGTGATCGGTAACGGACGCATCCGTGGCCGTCCGTTCCTCGTCCTGCCAGGTGGTTCCCAAGGGGGCCGGTGGAGACGGGCAACGGTGCGGAAGCGGGGGCGGACATGGCGCGGCACGGCGGTGGACGGGGCTGGTACGGCAAGGTGGTCGGGGCGGCACTCGGGGTGACGGTGCTGGCGGTCGGCGCCTCGGTGTGGACCGCACAGGCAGACGTCGTGGGCGGCCCGTCGCCCCAGGCGTCCGCACCCGCGAAGCCGGGCGGTGACGTCGAGCCGGTCTCGGCGACCATCGTGCACGCCTCCGACGCGGGACCGCGCGGCGTCAACATCACCATCGACGACGGTCCCGACCCCGAGTGGACGCCCCAAGTACTCGATCTGCTGCGCGAGTACGAGGTGAAGGCCACGTTCTGCGTGACGGGCACGCAGGCGCAGGCCCACCCGGACCTCGTGAAGGCGGTGGTCGCGGCCGGGCACCGGCTGTGCGACCACTCCGTGTCGCACGACACCGCCATGGACAAGAAGTCCGAGGCCTACCAGTCGCAGGAGATCCTCGACGCGGAACGCATGATCATCAAGGCGTCCGGGGGAGTACGGCCGATGTACTACCGGGCACCCGGTGGAGCCTTCACGCCCTACAGCCGCAAGCTGGCCGCCTCCCACGGCATGCGCCCGCTGGGCTGGAACGTGGACACCAAGGACTTCCAGCGGCCGGGCGCGGACGCCATCGTCGAGACCGTCGAGCGGGAGCTCCCCAACGGGCCGACGCTCCTCTTCCACGACGCGGGCGGCGACCGCTCCCAGACCGTCGAAGCCCTGCACCGTGTACTTCCCTGGCTCAAGGAGCAGGGGTACTCCTTCGGTTTCCCCGTGCGGTAGGGGCCGGGGCCGGTCCTGGTCCCCGGCCCGACATCAGGGATCAGGATTCCGCGTCGGTCTCCCCCGGGGTCCCCGCGCCGGCAGCGGCGGCGGGGTGCCCGGCAAGCCGCGGCGCAGGGTCGGCACCGGCACCCGTCCCGCCCTCGGCCTGGTCCTCCCCGTCCCGCTGTGCGGGGACCCGGTGCGCCTCGACGGTCTCGGCTCCCCCGGCCGCATGGGCGAGGGCCCGCCGGTCCACAGCCACCGGTTCGGGCTTCGGTTCGGGGCGGTGTGCCGGCGCGCCGCCGTGTGCCCACGGCCCGGTGGTCCGTACGTAGCCGTAGATCACCGAGGCCGTCGCCAGCAGCAGCAGGGGGCCGGCCAGCCACGGATACTCGGCCATCTGCACGGGCAGCCAGCGGTAGGAGAGCAGCAGCGCGGTGAAGACCGAGGTGCCGTAGGCGGCCAGCCGGATCCCTGAGCGCTCCCAGCCGCGGTCGTGCGCGCGCAGCGCCGCCTCGATCGTGAGGGTGAACACCACGCCGGCGAGGAGGTCCACGCCGTAGTGGTAGCCGAATCCCAGCGTCGCGCAGAGCGTGGCGATCAGCCAGAGCGTGCCTGCGTGGCGCAGCGGGCGCGGGCCCTTGCGGGAGTGGATGAAGATCGCGGTCGCCCACGCTGTGTGCAGGCTGGGCATGCAGTTCCGCGGGGTGATCCCGTCGAACGGCATGGGCTGAGGGGCATCGACCGGCGGCAGCGTCCGCGGCCACAGGTCGGCCACGGCCCAGGGCGCGCTGGGCGGCATGTCCGGGGCCCACAGGCTGACTGCCGACCAGTGCTCGGTGCCCGTGCCGTAGGCGAAGAGCGGGCCGACCACCGGGAAGATCATGTAGAACGCCGGCCCGACGAGGCCGATCACCAGGAACGTGCGCACCAGGTGGTGACGTGGGAAGCGGCGCTCGGCGGCCACGTTGCGCAGTTGGTACAGCGCGGCGATGACCGCGGCGACCGCGAGATTGCCGTAGACGAAGTCGAGGAGGTTGAAGCCGACGGGGCCGGTGGCCGTCACGATGCGGCCCACCAGCCACGAGGGGTCGCCCAGTGCGTGATCGGCGGCGGCCACGTACTGGTCGAGCACCATCGGGCGGGTCTTCGAGGTGATGAGCAGCCAGGTGTCGCCCGTCTTGCGGCCGGCCATCAGGAGCAGGGCCAGACCGACGCCTTTCAGCAGCAGGACCCGCTCCGGGCCGGTACGGCGGGTGACGGCGACGAACGCGACGCCCAGAGTCACCCACAGGGCGCCGTTGCCGAAGGGATGGCCGCCGTCCGTCCCGGCGTCGAGCGCCCACCGGACCACCAGGAAGACGAGGTCGATACCGATCGCCGCACCCACCGCGATGAACCGTTCCCGCCAGGTGAGCACCACCGCCATCAACGCCAAGGCGGCGTACAGCAGGCCACCCGACTTGGGGGCGTGGATCACCTCCCGCGCCTGAAGGGTGATCGGCCCCGGCGTGCCGTAGCGGCGCGCGGCGATCTCCAGCGCGACGAGGAATCCGAGGGTCACGACGGCGGCCAGGGCCCACAGGACGGCCCGTGGCTGACGCCGAGCGGTGGACGCGGCGGTTGCCTCGCGTATGCGCGAAGAGTTCTGCGGGGGTATGTGTCTCAACTTCTGTCAGCTTTGCTAGAGGGTGCTCATGGCAGGGCGGAATATCGTCCCACTTTCTCATCGAAAATGTGTCCGCCTCGCGAGGAGTGGCCAGGAGGACGCGAGCCGGGAGGACGCGGCCCCTTCCTTGCCCCGCCCCGCCTCTACATGAATGTAGAAGATAGGCTGTCCGGAGCCGGCCCTCACGAACGGAGCAGAGCGGCGGAAGGAAGCCGCCGGGCCATCGACCACGTCTTCGACATTCCTGGTCCCGTCCGCGGCACGGACCGTGACCACACCTGCCGAGAAGGAGTACGCAATGGGAGTCTCCCTGGCCAAGGGCGGCAACGTCTCGCTCAGCAAGGAGGCGCCGGGCCTGACCGCCGTGCTGGTCGGTCTGGGCTGGGACGTGCGCACCACGACCGGCACCGACTACGACCTCGACGCCTCGGCGCTGCTCCTGGACGCGTCGGGCAAGGTGCTCTCGGACGGACACTTCGTCTTCTACAACAACCTCACCAGCCCGGACGGCTCGGTCGAGCACACCGGCGACAACCTCACCGGTGAGGGCGAGGGCGACGACGAGGCGGTCAAGGTGAACCTCGCCGTGGTGCCCGGCGGGGTGGACCGGATCGTCTTCCCGGTCTCCATCCACGACGCGGAGAACCGCGGCCAGAGCTTCGGCCAGGTCCGCAACGCCTTCATCCGGGTCGTCAACCAGGCCGACAGTCGGGAGATCGCCCGCTACGACCTCTCCGAGGATGCCTCGACCGAGACCGCCATGGTCTTCGGCGAGCTCTACCGGCACGGCACCGAGTGGAAGTTCCGGGCCGTCGGACAGGGGTACGCCTCGGGACTGGCCGGCATCGCCGCCGACTTCGGGGTCAACGTCTGACCCGCCGCCCCGGTCCCGCCCGCCCCGGTCCCGCCCGCCGGGAGCGGGACCCGTGCCCGCGACCGGGCCATGGCGCGGATGGACGCGCGAAGGAGATCACCTCGCGGGGGCGGGGCCCCGGTCGCGGGCGCCCGCCCGCACCCGGTCGCCGCAGCTGTGACAGACCCGCCATATCGGATCTTCATGGCACCAGGCAGACTCTGCGCTGTAATTCAGTAGACGGAGGACGATTCGCACATGATCACGCTCACCAAGGAAGACGGCCCCGCGGACCTGGACGGGGTCACCCACCTGTCCATAGGTGTCTCCTGGGATCCCACCGCCGGCAGCAGTGGCGGGGTACTCGGCAAGCTGCGCCGCAAGACCGGCACCGACCTCGACCTGATCGCCGTCGCCATGCAGGGCTCGGACCCGGTGCGCCTCGCAGGTCTCGACTCGCTCGACCCCATGGGCAACGGCTCGCTGGTGCACAGCGGCGACAACCAGACCGGGCACGGGGACGGGGACGACGAGACGGTGACCGTCGAGTTCTCCCGGCTTCCCGGCGCCATCACGTCGATCGTGTTCGTCGCCGCCGCCTACAAGAAGGGCAGCAACTTCCAGAAGGCCCGCAACATCAGCTTCAAGGTCTACGACGCGACCGGGGGAAGCACCCAGCAGGTCGCCGACATCTGGCCCAGCCTGCTCAGCCAGGACAACGGCTGCGCCGTGGCCAAGGCCGTACGGGTGGGCAGCACCTGGAAGCTGGAAGTGATCAACGAGACGGGCAAGATCAAGCAGGGCGACGAGCACGCCCTGATGCGCTTCGCCGTCACCAAGTAGCGCGGCGGCACCGGGGCGGACGAGGCTCGTCCCCGGGGGCGTCGGCGCTGTGTGCCGCCGGCGCGCGACCGGTCGCCACTCGTGCCGTCCTCGTGCCTTTGTCCTGTCCACCGACGCCGTTGTCGTACCCGTACGTCATGCTCGCTTCGTGAAGCGTTCGAGTGCGGTACGGGGAGGCGGGATGACGGCAGGTGAGCTGCTGACGGCGCGGGCGGAGACGGCGGCCCTCGACGATCACGGCCTGGCGGTCGCACTGGACGGGCTCGTGGACGGCTCGGGGCACTGGAGCGGCAAGGGGGCGCTGGCCGGTATCGAGCGGACGGGACGCTATCTGGCCGGGACGGGCAAGCCGACCGCGCCGGACGAGGAGCCGGGAACGGCTGGGGAAGGGTCCTGGTCACGCTTCATCGGGCGGATCGGTGCCGTGGCGTTGCGTGCCGCCGTGGAGCCCACTCGTGATGAGCGGCGCCAACGGTTGCTCGCGCTGCTGGAGATCTGGGCGGACAGTCCCTTCGCCGATCCGCACGCCCGGATACGTACGGGGCTTGTGCGCATGGCCGAGGGCGACCCCCCGGCGGTCCGGGACGAGCGGGGCGCGGCAGTCGCGGTCGGCTGGTCCGCCGGCGGGCTGCGAAAGTTCGTCGACCTGCGGACGGGGGAGCCGGAACCGCCGGGACTGGGCGTGATCGAGGAGGCGACCGACGTCCCGCGCGGGGGATGGGGCGGTGCCGAGCAGGTGCGCCGGCTGGTGGACCTCGTCCGGGAGCGCGGGCCGGTGCCGTGGGACCTCGACGCGGTGGCGGTGCTGAGGAACGGCACGGGCATGAACCGGGCGACGGCGTCCTTCGCTCTGGCCGGGATGCTTGCCGTGCGGTATCTGCCGCACCTCGACGACAGGGAACGGCAGGTCCACCGGCTCAAGATGGCCGAGATCGAGGACGGCTTCCACGATACCGGCCGGGTGGGCTCGCTGGACCGCCTCGAACTGCTGGCCGACGTGCTGCCCGAGGACCCCGCCGACTTGTGGGAGCCGCGGGGCATGCGCACGGTGGCGGAGCGGATCGCGCAGGCGTGGCGGGCGCGGTACGGCCGGCGGACCGTGGTCCCGGAGCGCACCGTCGACACCGTCATCGAGCTGCGTCCGTTCAGGCTGTCGGCGGGCCGCTTCTGTGCCGCGTTCACCGACCACGCTTCGATACGCGGTCTCGGCTCCGACCTCGACACCTGGATCCAGAACCACGACATCCACCCCTTCCTGACCGCCGGGGGCTGGGACCTCGTCGAGTTCGAGGACATCGTGCGTGCCGTCGTGCCGAACCTCTTCCGGGTCTACGCGGAGCTTCCCGCGGGTGACCCGGTCCGCGCCGGAGCGCCCGGCCTCGTACGGGCCCTGCGGGAGCGGCTGGACCACCCGGGCCTGATGTTGGACGCCGGCAGTCTCAGCCGCGCGGTGGGGCACAGGGTCGCCGACGTGCACGACAGGTTCGGCTCGCGTTCCTACGCCGCCCCGGAACCGCTGGCCGTCGCGAGCGTCGACGACGGACTGACCGTGGTCGTGGACGGCGTCGTCGACCGCAGGGGCGAGCGGTCCCAGCCCAAGCTGTACTTCCGCCCCGCGTTCTACGGCGACGACGAGCGCTCCCGGACGCTGCTGCTCGCCCTGGAGGCCTCTCGTCACCCCGGGATCGCGACGGTCGAGTGGCTGCGTGGACCGGCCTGCGCGCGCATCGTCGAGCGGATGGAGAGCTCTTCGCCGCCTCCGGGGTCGTACGAGACGAATCCGGCGCACTCCGCACCCGATGTGCTGGGGCGGGCCGCCGACCGGCTCGGCACCGACGAGGACGCGGCAGCGCTCTATCTGCAACTCCTGACCCTGTACGCACCGAGCGACCGCAACATCCGTGAGTGGAACGGCTGGAAGCCCGCCCGGCACCAGAAGGCCGCCGCCGCGCTGGTCGAGCGCGGCCTGGCCGTCGAGGACAAGCGCGCGAGGGCGGGCCGCCGGCTCTTCCTGCCGGGCGAGTGGATCCACGCGGGGAAGCCCTACCAGCCCATGGAGGCGTGGAAGGCGGAACTGCTCGGCGTGGGACGCGCCTACAACGGCCGGCTGGAGAACCCGCTTCCGCTTCCCACCCGTACCCTGCCCGAGTTGTTCGCCCACGCATGGGAGTTGACCGAAGCCGGACGGGGGCCCTCGGCGTAGGACTCCGGCCGGCGGCCGCCGTCCGGACGGGTGGATCAGCGCAGTCCGGCGAAGAGATCGTTCTCGGGCACGGCGGCGCCGGTGGCGTCCTTGACACGGACGAAGGTCTCCGTGCCCATCAACTCACCGAACCTCTCCTTGCCCATCTTGAGGAAGAAGATGTTCTCGCCCTGACTGGCGTGCGCGGCCAGAGCATCGAACTTCTGACCGCTGAACGCGGTGGTGTCCACCCACGTGGTGATCTCATCGTCCGGAAGGCCGATCTCGGCCATCGCGGCGGCCTCGGCAGGATCCGGCTCCGGCATGTCCGGATGGAACTCACGCATGATCTCGCCGAACCGCCGCATCCCGGAGCGGGGCATCGTGGTCCAGTACACCTTCGGTGTCAGCGTGGTCATCTCCAGTGCCGCCATCGTGATGCGGTGGGCCTGGATGTGGTCGGGGTGACCGTAGAAGCCGTTCTCGTCGTAGGTGACGACCACATCGGGACGGTAGTGCCGCATGAGTGCCGCGAGCCGGGCGGCACCTTCCTCGACGGGGGTCCGCCAGAAGGATCCGGGGGCGTCGTTGCTCGGCCAGCCCATCATCCCGGAGTCGGCGTAGTCCAGCGTCTCCAGCTCGCCGACCTTCAGGACGTCACAGCTCGCCTCGAGTTCTTGGCGGCGCATCAAGGCGACGGCCGCCGGATCATGCCCGGGATCGCCCGGCTTGACACCCCCCGGCCCGTCACCGCAAGCGCCGTCGGTACACGTCACGAGAACCGTACGGATGCCTTCCGCCGCGTACCGCGCCAGGACCCCTCCGGTTCCGGTGGCCTCGTCGTCGGGGTGGGCGTGTACCGCCATGAGCGTCAAGGGCCGGTCGGTCATGAAGCAGTCCTCCTGCGGAGATACGTCGTGATCCAGGGAACGGCGGGCGTACCGCGATCCTGGAGGCCGGATCCTGGTGGGGCGGACGACCTTGTGGTCTCCGTGTCCCCCGCCCGCGTGGTGCCGGCGCCTCGGTCGATGCAACAACGCCGCCCGGACCGACTGTTCCCGGCACCTGGGAAGTCCCCTCCCGCGGCCTTTCGCAGCTCGTGTTCAGACGGTGGCCGCTGCGGGGGTCAGGGTGGCCGTCTTGTCCTTCACGAGGGTGACGTTCTCCACGAACAGCTGGAACAGCAGCTGACTGGGGCCGACCTCCCTGCCGCGCTTGCCGTTGGCGCCCTGTGCGATGCCCAGGCTGTAGGGCTCGTTGTCCTCCGCCTTGACTCCGATGTATCCGGGCAGGGTGCCTTCGTTCGCGTTCGCCTTCCTGTGGTCGCCGCCCTCCGCTTTGCGGATGAGTTCGGTTTTGTAGCCCGGCCCGAGTGCCATGTATTCCGGATCGAACAGAAGCTTGTGCGCACCGGGCTTCAGCGTGAACTCCAGCTGGACCTGGTAGCTGTCACCCATCATGTTGTAGTACACGTCTGCCTGGCCGCTGTCGCCGAGGTGGGCGCCGACGGTCATGCCCTTGAGGCCCTTGGTTCTGAATTCCTTGGCCGAGCGTTCGTCGCCCGCGAGGTATTCCTCGACGGCGGTACGGGCGGCGGCGTCTCCCCAGTACTCGAGGATGCTGCGGGCCTCCGCCAGGCTCATGGATCGGTACAGCTTCAGCCGACTGCCCGTGTCGCGTGTTCCCTCGAGCTGGCTCAGCAGGGCCGGACCGACGAACTTGATGATGTCGTCGATCGTGCGCGGCTTGTCGGCCTTGTGGCCCTTCGCCGCCTTCTTGGCCGACTTTATGAGGTCCGTTTTGGTCTTGACGTTCGCCTCACCCGTCTCGCCTGTGACGCCGGCCCTGCGTTCCCAGTGTTCGGTCGTCATGACGTTCTGCGGGTTCTCCTGGTCCTCCCGGTCGTAGGCGCGCTGCACGGTGTGGACAGGGGCTGACGCATGAGAGGGCGCCGCGTCGCGTTGCAGGGGCGCGGCAGTGTGAGGGGCGGCCGCCATGACCCGTGCGGCGTTCGCCTCGGCTTCACGCTCGAAGCGGTCGGACGGGTCGGAGACCTTCAGGCCGTTGCCGTGGTCCGTACCGGCGACGGGACCTTTGCGCTGCTGGATGATGTGGGTGAGCTCGTGGGCCAGCGTGTGACTGTCCACCGTGTCGGCTCCGAGGACGATGTGGCTGCCGCTGGTGTAGGCGTGGGCGCCGACTTCGGCGGTGGAGGCTTTGGCAGCACTGTCGTTGTGGATGCGCACGCCGGAGAAGTCGGCTCCCATGCGCGTTTCCATGTCGGTACGGGTGGCGTCGTCCAGCGGGCGTCCGGGGGAACGCAGCACGTCGTGGACGGTGGAACGCTGCACCGGCTCCTGGTGCTGGTGGCCGCATCCGGCGTCGTGCCGGTGCTCTTCCTGTGTCCAGGGGTGGCCGGCCTGACGGAGCATCTGGACGATCGCCGTGTTGCCCGCACTGCCCTGCAGGCCGAGCAAGCCGGGCTGACGCGCGGGTGGCGCGGACGCGCGCCTGCCCGCCGGGGTGTGGCCGGCGGCCCCGGTGTGGGTGGCCTTCTCGTGATCGTGCACGGACCCTCTCTTCTGACTTCCGGCATGGGAATCGCTGACCTCTTCTGGGTATGAGAGAACAGCCGCCGGCGCAAGAAGCGATCGGGCAGTCCGTGCCGTCCGAACGGGTACCTCCCGGGGGGCGGAACGCCCCGCCCGCGTCCAGGGTGCTGATCACCTGGAACCTCGACGACGTGCCTGCTGGGGAGTTGGCTGGGCGTGGTCTGTGGATCGTGGATCCGAGGATCGTGGATCCGGACCGTTGTCTCTGCGAGCTCCGCGAGGAATGGCCCCGTGAGGTGCGTGGGACCGTCATCCGGGTGGCGGCGGAGAAGCGCACCCACCCGTCACTTCACGACGCACTCTCCCGCTGGGCCAAGGCCGGTGTCCCGCACGTCGCCGACCGTCCCGAGGGAGTCGACTCCCCCGCCATGACGTGGGCGTTCCACACCCGTCGGCGCGGCGGCGCCACGAACTCCTCGGGCTTCGGCGGTGGTCAGCGCGAGGGCGGGCTCGGCGAGCCGGACCGGGCCGAGGCGGCGACGCTTCGGGGCCTCCGTGGAAGCACTGGGCGGCCGGCTGCGCGCAGTCGCGGAGGCGGGCGGGTCTCGGTCCTATCGGCCGTCCGTCGGGTGCCACTCGCGGCGGAGGAGGCCGAACACCCAGGAGTCGGAGACGTCGCCGTTGACGACGCAGTCCTCGCGGAGGGTGCCCTCGCGGACGAAGCCGAGCTTCTCCAGGACCCGGGCGGACGCCACGTTGCGGGTGTCGGTCTCGGCCTGGACGCGGTTCAGGTCCAGGGTGTCGAACGCCCACCGCAGGACGGCGTGCGCGGTCTCCGTGGCGTAGCCGTGGCCCCACGCGGCGGCGTCGAAGACGTAGCACAGCGACGCGCTGCGGAAGTCCGGGTTCCAGCCGATCAGGCCGCACCAGCCGAGGAACGCGCCGTCGGAGACACGGTCGACGGCCACCCGCGCTCCCGTGCCTTCCTCCTCGATCCTCCGGCAGGTCGCGAGGAAGCGCAGGGCGCGGGCCGGGTCGGTCCACGGCGGGGAGTCCCAGTAGCGCAGCACGTGGGCGCTGCTGTGCAGCGCGTAGAGCGGCGCCGCGTCGGCGTCGGTGAACGGCCGCAGTCGCAGGCGGGCGGTGTGCAGCTCGGGGGCGGGCCATGTCATGCGGAGCATCCTGCCGCGTCAGTTCGCCCCCGACCATCCGTTTATCCGGACGGTCGGGGGTGCATATGTCCCCGGTGACGCCGGACGCGCCGCACGGGCGGTGAGTCCGCAGTACCGTGCCGGCATGGCGAGCAAACGGCGGCCGGAGCACCCTCGGGACGCCGACCGGCCTCGTCCCGTACCGGACCATGACGTTCAGCCGACCACGCCCGAACGCACACGGAGACAGGGGGTACCCGTGGTTGTGCCCATCGGGTCCGACGCGTGGCCCGCGCGCAGTCTGCTGGGCGTGCTGTCGCCCCCGGCGCGGCGGGACCTGCTCGGACTGGGTGCCGAGGTCCGGTTCGACGTGGGTGCGGTGCTGCTGAGGGAGGGTGACGACGACCAGCACGTATTTCTGCTGGTGTCCGGTTTCGCCAAGGTCACGGCGACCGTGGAGAACGGTGAGACCTCACTCCTCGCGGTCAGGGCCGCCGGCGACACGGTAGGCGAGATGGCGGCCATGAGCGGGGCCCCGCGCTCGGCGACGGTCACCGCTTGCGGACCGCTGACCGCCCGTAGGTGGCAGAGCGGTGAACTGCGGAGGCTGCTGGAGCGCCGCCCCGCGGTCTCCATGGCCTTGACCGGCATGGTGGCCGACCGGCTGCGCTGGGCGAACCGGCGGCGGCTGGACTTCCGCGGGTATCCGGCGAAGGTGCGGCTGGCCCGGTTGCTGGTGGAACTCGCCGAGTCCTACGGTTCGTCGCGGGCCGACGGCGTGGTCATCGGCTGCCGGCTGACGCAGCCGGAGCTGGCCACGATGGTCGGCGCCGCCGAGACGACGATCCACAAGGTACTGCGTGACCTGCGCGACAAGGGCCTGTTGGAGACCGGCTACCGGTCCACCACCATCCGGGACCTGCCTGAGCTCGAACGGCTCGCGGACCTTCGGCCCGCTCGTGTACCCGGCGCGCGCCCGGCCGCAGCCGGCCCGACGACGTCAGACCAGTAGCGGCAGCAGGGTCACGCTCAGCCCGGCGCTCACCCCCATGACGGCCGTGCACAACACCGCCCTCGCCAGCCAGCGGTACTTGTGTACCGCGACGAGAGCGAGGAACCGTATGGTGCGCGACAACTCCCGGCGGTCCGCGGCCTCATCCTCCGGTTGCACACCGTCGACGGTGGGCAGGATGTCGGGCCCCGACGCCAGGTGGACGAAGCTGTACCGGTTGACGGCCGGGTCTCTCAGTACGCGTGGTCGCAGCGAGGCCGCCACGCTCACGACGCCGCCGATCAGGCCGCACACGAACAGTGCCAGCAGTGCCCCCGCGAACACCCCGGCCGCGCCGCCCCGGTCCCAGGCGAGCACCGCCCGCGAACTCCATGCTCCGGCCGTACCGCCCAGCGCCACCTGCGCCGCGGCCAGGACTCCGGCCTTCGTGTCCGCGTGCTGATGGGTGGTGTGCAGTGCGGTGAACATGTACTGCGCGGGGTGGCTTCCGGCGGTTCGCCCGGTCGGTGCCATGAGGACTCCTCCGATCGATGGTGGTGGGTGCGGCGCACTGGGCGTGCTCAGCCCAGTAAGGGCGACCGTTCTCGACCGGACCAGCCCCTTCTACGGGTTCCCGGCACACCGCACCGCCTCGGGCCGCCCGAGCGGTCACGCGTCCCCCCATTCCGTGACACCACGTCGAACCACGTAGAAGTACGGGGTCTCACCGGCCTCCCGGGTGTACGACTGCATGACCGGCGCCCGCAAGGGGGAAGCGGGCGCCGGCCCATTGGGGAAGCAACACCGTTGTTTCGTCGACGGGTTGCGTGAATCGACGGAATTTCTCCCCGAAGTGCGTGTACCGAGAGGTGTCATGGCGACAAACGGCAAGGACGGTCCGGGCGGTGAGGGCGTCTTCGCGCGCAGACTGCTGCTGTCCGTCGACGCGAAGGGGTACGGAGGCGCCGACACGGTCAGGCAGCGCCAGTTCCAGGCAGCGATCGTGCGGTTGCTGGAACTGGCGGCGGCCGCCGCCGGGCTGGACCGCGAGGAATGGCTGACGCAGGAGGGCGGGGACTCGCTGTTCGCCGTCCTGCCCGAGGGGGCCTCCGAGCCCGCCCTGGTCGACGCCTTCATGCGCAGTCTGGAGGCCGGTCTGCGGGCCTTCAACTTCGGACGGGAGCCGGAGGCGTGGCTGCGGCTCAGGGCAGCCGTCCACTTCGGCGAGACCTCGCCGGCCGCCAACGGCTTCGCCGGCAGCGCCCCGGTCGAGATCGGCCGCATCCGTGACTGCGCGGCCCTGCGCGCCGCCCTGGATCAGTTGTCGCAGGCCCCGCTGGCGGTCGGACTGTCGGCGACCGTCTTCCGTGACGTCGTGCGGGGGAAGGCGTACACCACCCTCCGGGAGAACGAGTTCCGGGAGGTGCCGGTCAAGGAGAAGGAGTACCGGGGGGCGGCCTGGATCTGGGTTCCGGGCGCCGATGTACGGCAGGTGGACCTGCGCCCTGCCGCACCGGAAGGGGAGCCGCGGGACGCCCATCCGGTGCGGGCCACGGTGAAGGTGGACAACGTGCAGGGCCGCGCGGTCGTGGTGCGTGCACAGGGTGCTGTGGGAAACCCCATCGAGGCCATCGCCGACATCGGTCGCGTGGCGCACGACGGAGAAGTGATCGGTGTGGACCTCCGTGCCGCCGGAGGCAATCCGTGACCGCCTCCACCCCCCGCCCGCGCCGCGCCTTCGAGGACGTGATCCGATCCCGTACGGAGGCGGACTTCGTCGAGCGTGCGTGGCTGTACGACGAGATCGAGCAGGCGCTGAAACCGGACGAGGGCCAGTACGTCCTGGTGACGGGCGAGCCGGGAGCGGGCAAGACCAGCCTGCTCGCCGGCATCGCGCGGGACCACCCCGACCGGCTGCGCTACTTCTTCAGACGGGACAGCCGGACCGCGGTCACCGGCGGGGACACCGAGTCGTTCCTGCTGAGCATCGGACATCAACTCGCCCGGACGCGTCCGGGGCTGTTCGAACTGGAACGCCTCTCGATCGTCGTCCAGCAGCACATCGACAGTGTGCAGGCGGAGGGCCGGGTGATCGGCATCAGGATCGACGACCTGAAGGTCTCCCCCTTCCACCGCACCGCCACCCTGGAGGTCCAACAGCGCGTCCGCGACGTCGAGGGCACGGTCAGCGGCGTCGAGATCGGCACGGCCCATCTGGAGCCCCGGCTCCTCGACCCGGACAACCTGGCCCACCTGGCGCTGATCGGACCCGCGCAGGTTCTGGCGGAACAGGACCCCGAGGCCAGGATCGTCATTCTGCTCGACGCGCTGGACGAGGTGGCCGACGACCACACGATCGAGCCGAGGAAAGGCCTCCTGCACTGGCTGACCCGTTCCCCCGAGCTGCCCGCCAACGTCAAGGTGGTCATCACGTCACGGCCGCACGCCGGGCTCCGGCTGTTCCGGTCGGCCCGGGAGGAACGCCTCACCGACGTGGTCATCGACGCCGCCTCGTCCCAGGTCGTGGGCGACCTCCATACGTACGCGCACCTCGTCCTGGAACGACGGGCGGTTCTGGAGGCCGAGCGCGCCAGGGGCAACCTCCCGGGCAGCACGAAGCGGCACGCCGTCCGCCGGGCCGCCGGAAACTTCCTCTACCTGGCGACGTACGCCCGAGCGCTGATCGACGCCACCGAGGAACGCAACGACGAACTGATCGGCAGGCTGCTCGACTTCCAGGGCGTGCCGGGCCGACTGCCCGCTCTCTACGGCTTTTTCGTGGAACTGGTCCGCAAGGAACTCACACCGAGGCAGCGGGACGGCGCCGGTGAGCCGGCCGGCGGCTGGGAAGGGGTGGGCCTGCCCATCATCGGCGTACTGACCGTGGCCCGGGAGGCGCTGACGGGGGAACAGCTCGCCGCCATGTCCGCCACGCGCCTGAGGGACAGATCCGCACAGAAGGTCCTGAGGAGCCTGCGTTGGCTGCTGGACCCCGGGAACGACCGGTTCGCGTTCTTCCACGCCTCCATCAGCGAGTTCCTGGCGGGGCCGGAGGCCCACAAGGAGCATCCCGAGTGCTGGGTCGACGAGACGCGCTGGCACGAGCGGATCGCCCGCCACTACCGGGGGACCGCACCCAACTGGGCGGATGTGGAGTGGTCCCGAGTGGACCTCTACGGTCTCTCCCACCTCGCCGTCCACGTCCTGAACTCGGGCCCGAGCGTCTCCTCCGAGGCCGCCGACCTGGTCTGCGCCGGTCTGCGGCGCGCCATCAGAACCAAGTTCCGGGCCGAACGCCGGTTCCTCGAGCTCATCGACAGCATCGCTCACCACATCGCCGACACGGCCCCCGTCGCCACCGGGCTGCCCACGATGACGTATCTGGGCGTCGTACGCCATCAGGCGGCGCAGTCGAGCGGCGCGCTGCCGCCGAGGGTGATCGGGTTGATGGCGCGGGTGGGGCGGGTGCGGGAGGCGCTGGAGCACGCGAACGGGGTCGGGCCGTCGCTGCGGAGGGTCATGTCCTTCGTGGAGATCTCGCGATACGCGAGTCCTGGGCCCGATACGCCCTCGGCCGACGAACTGCTGGACATGGTGGTCGAGTCCGCGATGTCGGTTCGGGGCAGTGCCGATCGCCTCGGCGACACTGTGGCGCGCAGAGCGATCAAGGTGGCCGCACGCCTGCTGGCACCTCATGACGTCGAACGCGCCCTGCGGCTGTGGCAGCACGGGCAGGAGACGATGCCGTCCGCGAACGGTTCGGTGGACGAGCCGGACGAGGTGTACCGTGCCGCCGCGGTCGCCGCCGCAGAGGAGGACGTGGACAGAGCTCGCGCACTCATCGACATGATCAGCGGTGAACGCTGGGCGGACTACCTGGATCTGGCCGAGCGCGCCGACCCCGAGAGGGCCGTCGAGCTGTTGTGGGAGGCCGAGGCGGCACTGGAGTGCGTGGGCCCGGACGTTCGTCTCCTGGGCCTGGCGAGGCTTGCGGCCGCATGGGCGACGTACGATCCCGTCACGAGCCGGGCCGTCCTCGCCGAGGTGCGGGCACAGGTCTTCGTGGCCGGAAGAAGCGCCGGACTCGCCGCCCGACTGGTCGGGGCCGCAGAGCTGTTGGCCGACGTGGACCGGCCCACGGCTCGTTTTCTGCTGGCTCGCCTGGACACGGACGTACGCGGCGTATCGCTCGACGGCGCAGCGCTCTGGACTCGTTGGGGGGCGCCCGAGCGCGCGCGGGCCCTCCTCGACCGGTACCGGGCAGAGACCCATAGCCACTGGGCGGGGCTCGATGCCATGAAAGCGCTCGGCCGGTCGAACCGGGCAGAGGAACTGCGGATCGTCGAAAGCGTCCATGCGGCGATACCCGGACCATCCGTCGACCCGCGGGCGAACACGGGCCGCAGCGGTGGGCGCGACGACGATCTCGTCGGCGTAGTACAGCGTATGGCCGAGTACGACCTGGTCAGGGCCGCTCAGATGGCCAGGGGAGTCCAGCGGACCGACTGGAGCGACCACTGGAGCGACGCATGGTCTCGGGGCGGTGACCCCGGGACGGGGACTGAGGACGCGACCCGGGAGGTGTACGGGCGCGACCGGTATTCGCTTCTTGCCGGTATCGCCCACCTCCATGTCGCCCGCGGCCAGGCCGCTCCGGCTGCCACGATCCTGGAGGATCTGTTGCGGAGCGTGGCGGACCCCGCCCCGCTCAGAGGGGGCGGTGGTAAGGGCGAGTCCTTCGCGAGCGCGGTTCCCGAGTCGAGTGAGCCTCCCGCCAGGAACCACGTGGAAGAGGTGAATCTGCTGGGAATCACGGCCTTGTTCAATGCCGACCAGCACTGGGCCGCATATGCCCGAAGCCACTTCTTCCGCGCGCCGGCCGACGTGGTGCGAGCCGTCGATCTGGGCGGACACGGCAGCACGGCCGGAGCCGTACGCCGGTTCGCGGCGCTGCTGGCCCACCGAGACCTCCCCCGGGCGGCGGCCCTCATGCGCACGCTCGCTGATCCCGCCGAGCGCGCCATCGGTTTCGCCGAGCTGCACCGGGCCGCCCACGGCCCCGACCGCAGCGATTCACACCACGGCCCCGATGCGGACATCTTCTCGAAGGAGATCGATCGCGCGCTCAGCGAACTACCGCGCTACCGGTGGACCGTCGGCGTCGCCGAAGTGCGGGCAACGGTGGGGGACGAATACGCGCTGGCGTATGTCCGTCCCGATCACCGTGTCCGCTTCGAGTTGGCGGTACGCGCCCTGGGCTGCCGAGAACAGGACATGCTGGGCCTCGAAGGGCTGGCTTACCTCCGCCACGCCCATGTGCGATCCATGACCATGTGGGCGTCCGCGGTGTACGCCAACGACATGATCGCGGGCAAGCGGCCTCACCCGGCCTTCGCGGAACTCCATCTGCAGAACCTCAGCACCACACAGGACCTGAACCTGAAAGAGACAGACGCCCCGACGAAGAGCGGGCTGGCCACGACCGCCTACCAGGAGCACCGAATCGCCCGAGAGGTGCCCGGCTACCACGCCACGGCGTCCCGCGTCCGCTTCGACGACCCGGTCTACGACGCGGCCATGGACCTTGTGACCCCGGCGCCCGGAGCGCCTCTCAGCCCGTCGTTCACCAGGCGCATACGGAAGTTGCTCGTCGACGGTCCGGTTCCGGCAGCCGCCGATCTGCTCGTCTTCGCTGCGGAGTCCAGACCGGAACACGAGCGTGAACTCCGTGCACTGGCCGAAGAGCTCGTCGAGACGGCCGACGACGGCTCCACGCTCGGGGTGGACGCACTGTCCACCCTGGCCACCTCGCCGCTCCTCGGCGATCTGGTCGATCCCGTCGACATCCTTCGCGAGGCCGGCCGCTGCGTATCCCGGTGGCCGGGCGAGGAATGGATCCCCGGCTACATGATGTTCCGCCTGTTCCCCGTCCTCCTGCGGCGCGCGCCGAGTGACGCACTGCACAAGTACTACGAAGCCACCTCGAAGAGCTGGTCCTCGGCCATGGCGTTGCTGGAACACGCGCCGGACACCGTGATCGCAGCACTCGGTGCCGACGCGGCGGCCACCCTCGGTTCGGCCATCGCCGATGGTCTCGCCTGCACCTCTCCCACGGGTACGGCGCCCGACGTCGTGGACGGCGTCCGGCTGACGCAACTCGTCGCCACCGCCGCCCGTGAAGGCCGTCCGGACGGGAGGTCGGAGTCATGACGCATCCGGTCGATCCCGCGGTCGAGAAGGCGCACACGGAGGTCGTGAACGTGTTCCGCAGAAGTACCACCGGGACGGCCGCGGTGTGCCGAGCGGCCCGGGACCGGCTCGCGGCCCTGCCGATCCTCGACCCGGACGATCCGACCACCTGGACCTCGTACGAGCTGATCACGGCGGACGTACAGACACTCATCGGCTACCTGCGCGAGGCCGAGGTCCCGATCAGCGAGCCGGAGCGGTTCCGTTCTCTGGTGATCCGTGTCCTCCGGTACCTCTACGTGGCCGACAGTGCCGAGCCCGGCGCTCTCCTGGCGGAGCTCGTCCACAGTGACTGGGAGGCGCGGATCGGGGAGTCGCACGACCACACACTCGAGGCTGCCACACGACTCGCCGCCTGCCTGCACGCACGCGGCGACGCGCAACAGGCCCGGCCGGTGTTCGAGAGGGTTCTTCTGCTGCGGACGAGGAAGCACGGCGACGACCATCCCGACACCCTCCTCGCGGCCTGCAACATGGGCGCGTGCCTCAACCGGCTCCAGGACTTCCGTGCCGCGTTCCAGCTGAACAACGGCACCGTGCGGCGATGTGAGCGACGGCTCGGCAAGGACGACAGGACGACGATCCTGGCCACGGACGGTCTCGCGGGCAGCCTCTTCGGGCTCGGGGAACTGCGGAGGGCGCTGGCGCTGTACCGGGACGTCCACCGGCGGTACGGCCGGGTGTCGGGCGAGACCTCCCTGGCGACGCTCAACGCGCAGGCGGGCATTGCCCTCACCCTGCACCAGCTCGGCGACCACGAGGCGGCACGCGCCGTCAACGCCGGCCTGCTGCCGAGAATCGAGAGAGTGGCCGGAAAGGACTACTCGGGCACCAAGAACACGCGTGCGCGTCTGGAGATGAACCTCCGCGCGCTCGGGCGGGACAAGGAAGCCGATGACGTGCACGGCGGAATGCCGACGTTCGCAGGGCCTCCCTGACACACCCGGCCGGTCCGCCGAACACCGCGCTTCCGGCGGACCGGCCCACTCGGAAGCCCGGCTCAGCGGACCAGACCATGTGGTGGACGCCACCGGCGCGGTAAAGCGGACCCATCTCCGGGAGAGGCGGGCATCTGGTCGGGGAGCACCTTCGCGCATGCGCCGATTCCCGGCCCCAGCCCCTCGGCCATCACAGGCCGGTGGCCGAGGCTTCCACGGAACAGCCGAACGCCTGGCCCCCTGGGTTCATTTGCCGGGTTCTGGCCCGTACCACTGGAGTGCCTGGCCTGTGACGGCGGCGATGCGTTCGACGTCCCGGTCGCGGTGCAGGAGGGTCAGTCCCTGAAACTCGGCCGTGGCCGCCACCACGAGGTCGACGGCTCCGGCACTGCGGTGCTGTCCGCGTTGGGTGAGGATTTCCTGGACCTGCCAGGCGCGGTCGTAGGCGCGGTCGTCGACCGGCACCCAGCCGAAGAGCAGGGGCAGGTCCTCGATCCCTTGTGCACGGTCGGCGGCGGAACGCGCGCTGTAGAAGAACTCCAGCTCGGTGATGGCGCACGTGGCGATGAGCCCGGCTGCCGCCGCCCGGTCCCATCCGTATTGCTCGGCGTCGCCGCGCAGCAGACGGGCGAGTGCGCTGGTGTCGATCAGGAACTGAGCGGCGTTCACCGACGGTAGTTCCCCTTGTCCTCAAGGAGATCGAGATCGAAGGGGCCCTCGGCCGACGCCGCCCGCAGGCGGGTGAGGGCCAGAGCCCGCCGCCGGTTCTCCAGCACCTCGCTCCACATTGATCGCTGTGTGTGTCGCCGCGTTGAAGTACGTGACCGGCACGGGAATCGCTGACGCGATCCTGTTCGCAGGGGCTGCGTTCGGTGCGACAGCAGGGCTCTGCTTCGCCGCGGTGGGAGCGGTCACGGCACTGCGGAACTGGAGGAGAAAAGGTCGGCCGGTGTGTGAGCGCGTGCACCGGCGGCTCAGGGGAACGATGGTGCGGGCCTACCGGCCGTGCGGGAAGGCCGCGCCGGTCCAACAGTATTCCGACGAGGAGCGGCAACGGGCGGTCGCCGGGCCCGACGACGACAACAAAGAACCCCCGGGTCTATGACCTGGGGGTTTCGCGTGGAGCGGGTGACGAGAATCGAACTCGCGCTCTCAGCTTGGGAAGCTGATGTTCTACCATTAAACTACACCCGCGTAAGATCCAGACCCCGCCGCATGAGTGGTGTCCGGACGCCCGCTCACTCTACCCCATGTCAGGCCCCCGGTGCTCAAGGCTCGGGGGCCTGACGGTGTTTCAGGGTGTGGATGCGGCTGCGGAGGGCAGGCGTTGGGGCGTACCGTGAAGCGGTGGCGCGAGAGCGGGGTGCCGCCTGGAGGGCCGTTCCTTTGATCCCGTAACGTGGCTTTTGTCGTCAGGGCAGCAAGCCAGGCGCGGCTCTTGGGGAAGGGACTCTTGGACTTGATGGAGCGCACCGTCGTCCGCTGTGCCGATGGGCACGTGTTCACCGCCGCCTCGTTCCCGATGCAGCAGGCCGATCGACTCGGCCCCGGTCGGCTCCTGCGATGTCCGCGCTGTGCGCGGCTTCGCAGCGTCGTACCGGTGACTCTGCTGAAGCGGTAGCGCGGGAGGGGCAGACAGAGGGCGTGGGCGCGCGGGGCGGCCGGTGGTGGCCGTCCCGCGCGTCTTGCGTATTCTCGGGGCGTGCTTCTCTCAGACAAGGACATCCGGGCCGAGATCGACGCCGGACGGGTGCGGATCGATCCCTACGACGCATCCATGGTGCAGCCGTCCAGCATCGACGTACGCCTCGACCGCTACTTCCGGGTGTTCGAGAACCACCGGTACCCGCACATCGACCCCTCCGTCGAGCAGGCGGATCTGACCCGGCTAGTGGAGCCGGAGGGCGATGAGCCGTTCATCCTGCATCCCGGCGAGTTCGTGCTGGCCAGCACGTACGAGGTCATCTCGCTGCCGGACGATCTCGCCTCGCGGCTGGAGGGCAAGAGCTCGCTCGGGCGGCTCGGGCTGGTGACGCACTCGACCGCCGGCTTCATCGACCCCGGGTTCTCGGGGCACGTGACCCTGGAGCTCAGCAACCTCGCGACGCTCCCGATCAAGCTGTGGCCCGGTATGAAGATCGGGCAGCTGTGCATGTTCCGGCTCAGCTCGCCGGCCGAGCACCCGTACGGCAGTGAGCGGTACGGGTCCCGGTACCAGGGGCAGCGGGGGCCGACGGCCTCCCGGTCGTTCCTCAACTTCCACCGGACACAGGTGTGAGCGTGTGAGTGGCGTGCGGGAGAACCTGAGCTACGAGCAGTTCGGCGTCGCCTGGGTGCGCAGCGCCGTCGTCCACGGGAAGACGCGGTCGCTGGTGACGTGCGGGTACGTCTGGAAGCGGACCGATGAGTGGATCGATTTCCCCTCTTCCGTGCAACCGCCGGTGGTCCGGCGGGACGAGCGGGTGCTCGACGCCTGACGGCCACCGACGGCAGCGATACGAGAAAGGGGCTCCCCGTGGGGAGCCCCTTTCCTGTGTGGCCGGTGGGTCAGAACGTGCCCAGCTTCACGATCGACAGCAGGGCGATCAGCTGGATCGCCGACGCGCCCAGGGCCTTCGGCCACGGGAGGTCGTGGGAGCGGCTGACCATGACCGTGAGCAGGGCGCCGCCCGCCACCCAGGTCGCCCAGCCGAGGATCTGGACGAAGGGCGCGTCGCCGCCGGCGAACATGGCGAAGACCAGGCGGGGGGCGTCCGTGATGGACATGATCAGCATGGAGAGGCCGACCGTGGGCTGCCAGGCGCCGGTGCCGCCGAGCTGGCGGGCCAGGGTGTGGGTGACCACGCCGAGGACGAACGAGCTGAGCACCAGTGCGACGGCCGTGGTCAGGACGATCGGGACCGCGTTCGACAGCGTGGCGTTGATGGCGTCCTCGCGGGCGCCGTCGAAGCCGAAGACGGCGAGCAGGCCGTAGAGGAAGGTGACGACGAGGGCGGGGCCCCACATCGTGTAGTCGCGCATCTGGAGGAACGTCCGCGCGGGGGACAGGACGATGCCCTTCAGCAGGTCCTTCCAGTGCAGACGGGGGCCGACCGGGCCGGGGGGCGGGGCCGAGCCGGCATGGTAGGTGTCGCCCTGGTTGTAGGGGTCGTCGTTGATCGAGAAGGCCTGGGTGTGACCCGGGTTGTTGGCCGCGTACGGGTCCGGGCCGCCGTGGGGGGAGTGGGGGTGCGCGCCGTCGCCGAAGTACTCCGGCTCGCCGTAGCCGGCCGGACCGCCGTGGCCGCCGCGGCCGCCGTGTGCCTGTGGCCACGGGCTGCCGCCCCCGCCGCCCTGTCCGTATGCCGGAGGCTGTGGCGCCTGCGGGTAGCCGTATGACGGCCCCGGCGGCGCCTGCTGTCCGTGCGGGGGTTGTTGCGGTCGCGCGTTGGGAGCGCCGTTGTTGTTCCGGCCGCGTCCGATCCTGAATCCAGCCACGTCATCGAACGTACCTGGTCCCCGGCGGCCGCGTGCCGGACCCCGGCTTTCGGGCAGGGCTTTGCGGCCGAGCTGTGACATCCCCTAAGGGGCCGTCAGCCTCGGGGTCCGTCTTCCGTAGGGGGGTGGTGCGTTCCGGTCCTCCGGAGGACGGAGACGCGTCGGCAGAGGAGGCCGTCGTCGCGTGTGCGTCGGGGCGCGCGGCCGGGGCACGTGGTCGCCGCCGGTGGTCTGGTGGCCCGGTGGCCCGGTGGCCCGGTGGGTCGGGGGCGGCCGGTGGACGTGCGGCCGGGCCCGCGGTGGTACGCGGGCCCGGCGCGGGGACGTGGGTCGGTCAGTCGGCGAAGTTGGAGCCGAAGAACGGGGTGCCGGTCGTGGAGACGCCCGACGTGCCCGCGGAGATGAAGCGGGAGCCGCTCGTAGTGATCTTCGTGCCGTTGGACGGCAGGTAGACGATCGCGCCGTCGCCCTTGTCCTCGGCGGAGCCGACGATCAGGTCGGCCTTTCCGTCGCCGGTGACGTCGTCGAGCTTGACGTCCAGGCCGAAGCGGTCGTTGTCCTCGTTGCCGCCCGGGACGCCCGTGGTGTTCTGGTTGAAGGACTGGAGGCCGGAGGTGGTGTTCAGACCGTCCGCGCTGCCGTACAGGAGGACGACCGCGCCGGTGTCGACCTCGGTTTCGATGTTCTCGCCGGCGACACCGATGGCGAGGTCGAGGAAGCCGTCGGCGTTGATGTCACCGAGGTCGAGCTCGTATCCGAAGTAGTCGTTGCCCTCGGAGGTGCCGGGGATGTTGCCGGTGTTCTGGGTGATGCCGGTGGCGGAGCCGGTGAGCGGGCCGGTGGCCGAGCCGTGGGTGACCCAGACCTTGCCGCCCTTGGCGGAGTCGGGGATCGGCGTGCCGTCGTCGAGCGTGGAGTTCCAGTAGGCGCCGCTGACGATGTCGCCGAAGCCGTCGTTGTCGATGTCACCGATCGCGGTGATGACGCCGGGCTTCAGGGACTTGGCCGCGGACGTCTTCAGGCCGGTGGAGGAACCGGGGATGAAGTAGTTGCGGTTCCAGCCGTACTGGGAGGCGGTCTCGAAGCCGTCGACGACCAGGTCGGTCGCGCCGCCGTCGACGTCCCCGGCGGTCAGGTTCAGCGGGCCGTCCGCCTCGCCGCCCATGATCGGAGGCTTGATGGTGTAGCGGCCGCCGGACGTGCCGGTGGTGGTGAAGCCGCCCTTGTAGACGTGAATGGTGGCGTTGTCGCTGCCGACGGCCAGATCGGCCTTGCCGTCGCCGTCGAAGTCGCCGGCGGCGAGGTTCTTGCCCCACAGGTCGTGGGAGGAGGGGGCCGGGTCGTTGACGGTGATGGCCTTGCCGGTGATGCCGGAGGCCGAGCCCCACAGGATGGTGAGGAGGCCGCCGTCCTTGTCGCTCCCGAGGTCCTCGTACGGGGCGGAGACGGCGACGTCGTCGTAGCCGTCGCCGTTGAAGTCGGCGTACGCGTGGTCGTAGCCGAAGTTGTCGCCGGCTTCGGCGCCACCGGGGACACCGCTGGTGTTCTGGCTGATGGTGTGGCGCTTGGCGGACGACACACCGGTGGAGGTGCCGTAGAGGACGGCGAACTGGCCGGCGTCGGCCTTGCCGGATACGTAGGCGCCCATGGCCGAGGTGGCCAGGTCGCCCCGGCCGTCGCCGTTGAAGTCGGCCAGGGCGACCTTGGTGGAGTCGGCGGCCGTCGCCGGTGAGGCGACGAGGGTGAGCAGACCGCCCGTGAGCGCGACGGCGGTGGCCGAGGCGAGGGCGAGTCTCATGTGTCGGTGCATGCGGGGTCTCCTGCGGCATGCGAGGGACGCCTGGCGGGCGTCCGGAGTCGATGAGGTGCCGGGGCCGTCCGGGTTCACCCTGGGTTGTCCCGTGGTTCACCGGGCGGTCGGCGATCATGAGACCGGCGGGGGCACGTGAGGGTTGTACGCCGGGGCGCATATTCTCGATGGTGAGTCGGATGCGGTGCGAGGCCCGGGTTGTGCGCGAACACGGCGACGGGTCCGCCCTGTTGAGCGTCCCCTCGTCGCCGGCCGGGTCGGCCGGCGACGAGGAGGGCGAGCCCGCTCCGGCACCGGCACCGGTGGAGCGACCTGCCGCGCGTGGTGAGACTCAGGTGTTGTTGCTCGACGGGCCGAAGAACTCGATCTCGGCGATCGCCACCTGCTTCTTCGGGTCGGCTCCGTAGGCCGAGCGCAGGACGAAGCGCACGGCGGTCACCTCGCCGACCCGGAACTTGCGGCGCTGGCCGCCGGCGCCCTGGTCCAGGGTGATGGTGCGGGTGATCTTCTCGCCGTCGGCGAGGGTGATCCGGGCGTCGAGCTGACGCGGGAGCGCCGACTTCGAGAGCTGGTCCGGCTTGGTCGAGGTGCCGGGGGTGATCACGAGGTCCAGCAGGCGGGTCGGCTGGTCGAAGGTGGCCTCCAGCCATTCGCCCTCGGCGTCCTGCGAGATGCCGGGGCCCCACCAGGTGTTGTTGAGCTTGTCGAAGGCGAGGGACGCGCCGTGATCGGAGAAGGAGCGGGACGCCTTGACGCTGGACGGACCGATCGGGGCCCGCTTGGCGAAGTGATCGCGGGTGGCCTGGATCATCGCGCCGAGGTTCACGACCAGGGTGATGACCAGTCCGATGACGACGGCGGCGACGACCCAGTTCCAGATGTGGCCGAAGCCCCGGCGCAGTCGCGGGCGGTCGCCCGCCCAGGCCGACTCGGCGTCCCGGGCGCCGAACATCCGGCGCCACCAGGGCGGCCGTCCCGGGGTGTCCTCGCCGCGGGTCATCGACATGGCGCACCGGGAGCAGTAGTGCCGTTCGGGGCGGTTGAGGGTGGAGCACCAGGGGCAGGGGATGCCGCCCTCGGCGTCGGTCTGCGGGCCCACGGCGCGGACCTGGGGGCGGTGGGCGACGGGACGTCCGGGCAGGACCGGCGCGACGGCGGGCTCGTCCGGGGCGCGGGGCTCCGGGTCGGCGACGGGGACGAGCAGGGACCTGGCCCGCTCGGCGTCGTCGGCGGCGGCGGCGTGGTGGTGCTGCTGCGACGGCTCGGGGGAGTCCGTCACGTGCGGCAGGGGTTCGGTGTCGTCGTCGGGGGCCGTGGCGTACGCGTCGGCCGGGCGGGGGGCGGCAGGTGCGGTGGTGGCGGTTCCGGTGGCGTGGTCCTGCCCGTCGCCGTGTCCGCCGTTATGCCGGTCGCTGGGTCCGTCGCCGCGTCCGTCGCCGCGTCCGTCGTCATGTCCGTCGCCGCGTCCGCCCTCGTGCCCGCTGTCGTGTCCGTACGGGGTGTGGGGCGGGGGTGTTCCCGGTGCGGCGGCCCGGCCGTCGGCGCGTGACGTCGCCGGGGCCGCCGCCGGGGCCGCCGCCGGTGCGGTGCTGTGGGCGCCGGAGTCCGCCGGTGCCGTCCGGGGGCGCGGTATCGCGGTGCGGTCCCGGTCGCCGGAGTCGTCCCCGTGGCCGTCGTCGGGGCGGCCCGGGGTGTCCGTCCGGTCGTCGGTGCCGGGGGCGGTCGTGGCGCGGGTGGGGGCGCCGGTCGCCGCGGTGCGTGTCGTGGGCCCGGTGCGTCCCGGCCGGCCGTCGCCGGCCCAGCCGAGGACCGCTCCGCAGGAGTCGCAGAAGGACTGGCCGGGTTCCGCCGGGGTGCCGCACTCGGCGCAGCTGGGGGCGGCCCGGCCGGGTCCGGAGGACTGGCTGGTCATCTGTCGGTGGTCCTTTCGGCGGTGGTCGCGGCGGTGACCTCGACCGTGTAGGGCATGTGGGCGGGGCGGGCGGCCGCGACCAGGGTGTCCAGCCGGTGGGTGTCGGCGGTGGTCGGGTCGGGCAGCGCCAGGGAGACGTGCAGGTGCGGGCGGCGGTCACCGGGTACCGGGCCGAGCGGGCGGGCGTGCCACTCGGCGGCGCCGCTCTCGGTGATCCGCGGCGTCACGCCGAACACCAGGCGCACCGCTTCGGACAGGCCGCGCCGGGTGCCCCGTACCCGGTGCAGGTAGGTGGCGGCGGCGACGGCGGCCCGCAGCCGGTGTTCCCCGGTGAGGCCGCCCGCGGGGGCGCCGTCGGTCTCGATGCCGTCGGTCTCGGCGCCGACCCAGTCGGCCAGCCAGCGGGTGAAGTCGAGCGGGGCGAGCGCGGGGTCGAAGTAGGAGTCCAGGTTGTCGAGGACGACCAGGAAGGGCGCGAGGACCTCGTCGAGCCCGGCGACGAAGCGCTGCGCCAGATCGTCGTCGGCGAAGATCGCGGGCAGCGTCGGGCCGATCGGCGCGGAGGAGCCCAGCCCGTCGATGGAGCCTCTCACGCGCCGTCCCCGATCACGCGGACCCGGTGGTCGAAGGAGAACACGAGGGACGGGGCGGACAGGTCGATCCGGTCGGTGGCCTCACCGCGCTTGCCGGTGATCGGGTCGGCGGGGTGCAGCAGGACCTGGTCGACGAGTTCCACACCCGGCACGCGCTGGAGGACGGCGAAGATCTCCCCGGCCTGTACGGGCCGTCCGAACGGCCAGCCGGTGCCGTCGGCGCCTCCGGTGAGCGGGTCGAGGTGGCGGTAGAGGGCGTCGTGGGCCTGGCGGCGGACCCGGTCGGTGTCGGTACCGCGGAAGGCGTGCACGGTGGCGACGACGGTGACGCCCTGGTAGAACGGCGGGCCGACGGCGAGGCGGGTGCCGATCAGCCGGCGTTCGTCGAGGTAGCGGGTGATGCGGGAGAGCAGCGCGTCGCCGGGGACGAGCTGTTCGAAGCGCAGCCGGCCGCCGGGGTCGGGCACGGCCTGGGGGACGACCAGGACCCGGACCGCGTAGGCGCCGTGCTCGCTCTCCTCTCCTTCCAGACAGGTGATGCGGGCGGTGTCGGGGGCGGCGCGGCGGGCGAGTTCCTCGTAGTCGCGCAGGGTGACCGCGCGTTCCTGGGCGCGCAGGGTGATGGGCGCCCGGGTCTTCGCCTCCTCGACGGTCTCGCCGTCGACGCCGCCGCGCGCGGCCTCCCGGTTGATGACCTCGGAGACGTACGGCACGGAGCGGCGCAGGACGCGGACGGCGCCGCGGGCGACGTTGCCGGACCTGCCGCCGCCGGTGCGGTAGCGGCGGGCGCGGATGACGGCGCCCTTCGGGGGGACGGCCCCGTACTGGCGCAGGGAGCCGTCGGGTTCGCGGACCGCGGGACCGAAGGCGATCTCGCCGGTGGTGGCGTCCAGGGTGATGTGCCGGTCGTGCGGGCGGGAGCCGGCGAAGTGGGGGACGACGTCCCAGTCGGTCCAGCCGTCGTGCTCGGCGCTCTGCAGGAGGACGGGCGGGGTGTCGCCGACGACGGGCGCGTGGGCCAGGCGCAGCCGCTGGCCGGGCAGGCCGGTGGACTCGCCGAGCGGCTCGTCGCGCACGGTTTCGGCGTGCACGGTGCCGGTGGTGCCGCCGAGGGTGTACGCCTCGGCGGCCCGCACGGACGGGGAGGTGGTGTAGAAGGGCTGGCCGGTCAGGGGTTCGGTGACCCGGCAGCGCAGCCAGCCGCCCTCGTGGCCGCCGTTGCGGGAGAGCACGTGTCCGCCGGGGACGTGCAGGACGACCTCGCCGGGCCGGTTGAGGCCACCGGTGGCGTCGCGGTCGACCTCGCAGTCCGTCCAGCCGTCCTCGGTCCACGCCTCCCACACCAGCGGGGGCTGGCGCGGGTCGACGCCGACGCCGTCGACGCGGCTGTCGAGTTCCAGGGCGACGACGCAGTGCGGGACGGCGGCGCTCAGGCCGAACAGCATGCAGTCGCCGGGGCGGGGGGCCTCGGTGAAGCAGAGCACGTCCTTGCCCTCGGCCAGGTCGTCGGTGCGGTCGGCGACCGGCTCGCCCTGGTTCTGCACGGCCAGCCGGCCGAGCGAGCAGGGGACGACGGTGAGTTCGCGCTCGGTGGCGAAGACCACGGCCTCGTCGCGCTCGGTGCGGGTGGTGGCCACCTCGGTGCCCTCGGGCAGCACCACCGGCTCGTCCTGCGGCGCGGACAGCCAGAACGTGACGTCGGTACGCGCGGCGGTGGGCGGGAACAGGCTGATGCCGACGAGGTCGAGGAAGGCCAGGTGGTTCTTCTCGGGCACCCGGTTGAGGCGGTACACAATCTGGTCCGCCATGTGCGCGACCGCCTCGACCAGGGTGACCCCGGGGTCGGAGACGTTGTGGTCGGTCCACTCCGGGGCGCGCTGCTGGATGTAGCGCTTGGCGTCGTCGACGAACTGCTGGAAGCGGCGGTCGTCGAGGTGGGGAGAGGGCAGGGCCATCAGCGGTCGCTTTCGGGGAGGGGGCCCGACGCGCCCGCACCGGCCGTGCCGCTCGTGCCGGGCTCGTCGTGGGAGGGGATGACGTAGAAGGGGAAGACGAGGCTGCGCGGGTTGTTGGTCCCGCGGACGGAGTAGCGGACGTCGATGTGCAGGACGCCCTCGCCGGGGCCGGCGGTGACCTCCACGTCCTCGACCTCGATGCGCGGCTCCCAGCGGTCGAGGCTGGAGTACACCTCGTGCTGGATGCGGCCGGCGGTGGCCTCGTTGACGGGGGCGAACACCAGGTCGTGGATGGCGCAGCCGAACTCCGGGCGCATCGGCCGCTCGCCGGGCGCGGTGGCCAGGACCAGCCGGATGGCCTCCTCGATTTCCTGCTCGCCGCTGACCAGGGCGATGCCCCCGGTGGGTCCGATGCGCAGGGGGAACGCCCAGCCGGATCCGACGAACTGCTCGGCCATCAGATCACCGGCTTTCCGTTGGCGGTGAGCAGGCCCATGATCGGGACGGTGGCGGCCCGGATGCCCACGGCGGCCGCCGCGTTGATCTGCACGCTCCCCATCGCGGAGAGGGTGGCCAGGCCCATGGCCTTCAGGGAGAGCGCGCCCTTGGCGTCGACGCTGACGGCACCGACCGACGAGCTCAGACTGACGGCGCCGCGGCCCTGGAGGGTGAGCGGGCCGCCGCTCTTGATGGTCACGGACCGTCTGCCGTTCAGGGTCAGGTCGGTGCCGGCCTCGACGGACACCGAGCGGCTTCCCTTGATGACGACGGTGCCCTTGCTGTCGACGGTGATCTCCGTCTTCGTACGGTCCAGGTTGATGATCAGCTTGTCGTCGCCGGAGGCGACGCGGACGCCCTGCTTGCGGGCGCCGGTGGTCTGGCTGAGCAGGTCGACGCGGTTGGCGTCGCGGTCGGACAGGGTGTGCCGGATCGCCCGCCGCTTCACGCTGTCGTGCAGCGGTACGTCCCGGACGGGGGACGGCTTGTCCACGCCGTTGTAGAGCCCGCCGACGACGAACGGGTGGTCGAGGGCGCCACGGTCGAAGGCCACCAGCACCTCGTCGCCCACGTCGAGCGGGAAGATGCCGCCGCCGCGCTTGCCGCCCATCTGCACGGTGCGGGTCCAGTCGGAGACGTAGGTGTCGTCCAGCCACGGGAACCGCAGCTTGACCCTGCCCTGCTTGAGCGGGTCCTGTACGTCGGTGACCAGGGCGTTGGCGACACTGGGCAGGCGGGGCGCGGCCGCCGCGGTGCCCCCGCCGCCGGAGGTGAGCCCGAACAGGGAGCGCCACTGGCGGCCGCTGACGGTGATCCAGGTCTCGTAGTGCTTGCCGTCGCCGAACACGTGCCGGGCGGACGTCACCGTGTACTTGCCCTCGAAGGGGGCGCCGACGTCGGTGAGGGTGACGGGCACGCCGGGGCGCAGCTTGGGGTTGCCGCGCACGACGACCTCGAGCTCGGCGAAGGACGAGGTCACGTCGTCGGCGAGGGAGTCCGCGGCGAACTTCACCTCGTTCTGCCGGTCGTAGGGCTTCTCCGTCTCCACGACGGTGACGATCCCGAACGCCGAGGCGGCCTTCTGCGGGGTGGTGCCGATGGAGATGCCGGCGTGGGCGGTGGTGGGGGCGGTCGCGGTCAGTTCCTTCTTCGCGACGACGTCCCAGCCGCGTGCCTCGACGCGCCCGTACTGGTCGGCGGAGGTCACCGCGGCCCGGCAGCGCAGCACGTCGGTGCCGGCCTGGAGGACGAACGGGCTCTTCTCGCCCGGCGTGCTGGTGGGGGGCGCGCCGGAGGCCGGGTCCGGTTTGACGAACCGGAACTTCCCCTTGGCGTCGAGGGACATCACCATGTCGTTCTCGTCGGCGAGCCGGGACAGGAAGTCCCAGTCGGTGACATTGGCCTGGCTGATGAACTCGTAGACGGTCCGGGTGGACTGCACCTTGCCGACGGTGACACCGTCCTGCCCGGCCAGGGTGCGGGCGATGTCGGAGGCCGTCTGGTTGCGGTAGGCGGCGACCCGGCGGCGGCGCATCATGCGGTGGCCGCGGTCGTAGCCGCGGATCACGGTGAAGGTGCCGGTGCCGTCGTAGTCGGTCTCCATGCCGGTGACCTCGCCGGTCAGCAGCGGACTGCCGGCGCCCTTGCCGTGGGCGACGGGGGAGATCACCACCTCGGTGCCGAACTTGATGCCCAGTTTGCCGAGGACCAGGCCGTGCGCGTCGCGGAACGTGACCCGGAAGGCGCCGGGCACCCCGGCGCCCAGGTCGACCCAGCCGCCGACGAGCAGCGGGGCGAAGTAGGGCGGCACGGGCTTGCCGTCGAAGGTGACGTCGACGATGTTGGAGAAGGAGGGCTTGACCATCAGAACGCGACCTCCCCGGCCGCCGGAAGGATCAGTTCGGTGCCGCCCGGCAGCCGGGCCGGGTCGTCGATGTCGTTGGCCTCGGCGATCGAGCGCCAGGCGGCGGCGTCGCCGTACTCCCGCCAGGCCAGCGACTGCAGGGTGTCGCCCGCCACGACCCGGTGCACGCGCCGCGCGGTGAGCGCGCCCGAGGTCGGGTTCTGGCCCTTGGTCTGACTGGGGATCTCGTTCAGCTCCACCTGGCAGGCCGCCCTGATCGGTACGCCCGTGGTGCCGAACAGCGTGTAGTTCGCCCCCACACTGCCGATGTACGCGGTGAAACGCGCCGTGGAGAACGACCCCCACTCGAACACCACCCACGGTGTGGACGGCTGGTCCGCGGCGATGCTCTTGGCGGTCACCTCGCAGCAGGAAAACAGCGCCTCGACCTTCTTCAGCACGCTGCTGTCACCGGGGTCGCCCGAGGAGTCGAGGAAGATCTCCATCGACAGGCTCCGGCCCTCGGCCCCCATGAACTCGGGCAGCGGGCCGTCGCGCAGGGCGGCGGACGGCGTGCTCTTCCACTGGGCGCGGCGGGTGAGGGTCAACTGCGACGGGTTGAAGTCGAAGTCGAAGGTCTTGATCAGACCGCCGGGTGTGGTGCTGTCGCCGATGGGCGGCTCGTGGATGGCCAGCGTGGCCCGCACCAGGCTCTTGCCCGCGCCGCCCTTGGAGCCCTTGCCTCCCTTGCCTGCCATGGTCCTTCGTCTCCGTCCTCGGTGCTGGTGTATCCGTGCTTGGTGTTCGGCGTTCGGTGCTCGGTGCTCGGTGCTCGTGCCCGGTGTGGGGCGTGGGGCGCCGGTCCGTTCGCGGTACCGATTCCGCTCAGTCCGTGAATCCGTGGTGCGCGATCTCCAGGACCTCCGTGGCCACACCCGGGTTCGCGGGGTCCAGGGAGGGGCCCTGCCAACTCACCGGCAGTACGTCGATCAGCCCCCAGCGCGCCACCTCGGAGCCGTCCGCGCGCAGCGCCGAGATCTGGGCGGTGGGGCGGGTGACGCCGGTCGTGACGGAGGAGATCCAGGCGGCGACCTTCGAGGTGTCCGGGGTCAGCGGACGGGTCAGCCGGATGGTGGAGAAGGTGACCCGGGTCGGCAGTTGCCACACGAACCCGTTGTTGCCGCCCTCCCGGTACTGCTCGACCTCCACCGTCGACGCCAGGCCCTCACAACCGTTGAACGCGCCGAGGCTCTCCCCGTCGATGGTGAGGGTGAAGAAGATGGTGGATCCCGGATCGAGATCGCTGGGCATCGGAGGGCCTTTCGGAGGCGGGTGGAACGGTGGTCGGGGGCGGGCGGGTGCGGGTCAGGAGCGGGGGTCGCGGAGTCTGCCGATGCGTTCCCGGTCCATCCGCAGTTCGGTGCGCAGGAGGCGGGTGAGCGGGCCGAGCAGACGGTGGGTCAGTTCGTCGATCTGCCCGTCGGTCAGGGCGCGCGGATCGAACTGCCCGGCGTGCGAGCCGCGCCCGCCGGGGTGCGGGTCGTGAAGGCTGTACGGCGGAGGCTGGGCGGGGTCGTACGGCGGGGGCTGGCCGGCGTCGTACGGCGGAGGGGGGCCCGGGTCGTACGGAGGGGGCGGTCCGGGGGTGTACGCGGGCGGTGGTCCGGGAGTGCGCGACGCGGACGGGCCAACGGCCTTCTTCCAGAGCGACTTCAGCCCGGTGGAGACGCCGGCCCGCTGCACCGGGGCCGGCGGTCCGGGGAGCGCCGGAGGGGTTGGGGTGTGCAGCCGGGTCACCGAGGGGGCGGCCGCCGGAGCCGGGTCCGCCTTGGCCGCCCGCTGCACGGACGGCGCGGAAGGGTCGGAGGAAGCCGCGGGGGCCGGGAGGACCGGGGCGAAGGCGGCGGGGGCACGGAGCGGGACCGGGCCGGGGGAGGACGCCCTCTTGGGCCCGGCGGCCGAGGGCATGGGCGTGGACGTGGACGGAGACGTGGACACGGGGCTCCTCACCGGGCTCGGTGCGGCGGTATGCGGGCCGGGGGCGGGGGCCTGCGCACCGGGCGGCACGGACTGCCCGGGGGCGGGGACGGGCAGGGGCAGCGCGGGCTTGGCGGGGGACGCGGACACGCGTGCGACCGGGGAGCCCTCTCGGGAGGACTCCGGTGCGGGTGCGGGTGCGGGCGTAGGCGTGGCGCGGCGCTGGAGGGGAACGCCGAGGCCGGGCCGTGCGCGGGAGGCGGCGCCGGCCTGCGGTCCGGGGAGCGCGGGGCGGTGTTGTACGGGCCCGGAGCCGGCCGGTCGCGCGGGCACCGGCGAGCCGGGCCGGGCGAGGCGCTGCACGGGCGCGCCCGTCTCGGCGCGGGGGTCCGCTCCGGGTGCGGATGCGGGTGCGGGTGCCGTGCCGGTGTGGTCGTCGGCCGGACCTGCGGAACCGGAGGGCCGGGGGGACTCGGCCGGACCGGCGGAACCGGAGCGCCGGACCACGGGCGCGGCGGGCGCGGACGGAGCCTGCGGCGTGGGCCGTCCCGCCGCGAGCCGCTGGATGGGGGGCCCGACGGGCGTGGCGGAGGGAGCCGGGGCGGACGCGGTGCCGCTCGGCGTCGACCTCGGCGTCGACCTCGGCGTCGGCGTCGGCCTGGGCGTCGGCCCGGGCGCCGGCTTCCGCACGGGGACGGAGGTGGAGCCGAGCGGCGGCAGTACGGCACGGTCTCCCGTGGCCTCCACCGGCTCCCCGGGGCTCGTACGGCGCTGAAGGGCGGGGACGACGGTCCCGGGGACCGTCGTCCCGGACGGCGGAGGGCCGCCCGGAGTGCCGAGAGCGACGGGGGGCGTGGAGACGGGGGCGGCCGGGGTCGCCGCCGCGGGGTTCGTACGGCGCTGGACGGCGGGTACGGCGCCGGGCGCGGTGCCGCGGGGTCCGGGAACGGGGGTGGCCGGGCTCGCGGTCCCGGAGTCCGCGCGGTGCCGCACGGCGGGAGCGGCGGCTTCGCGGGTGTCCGTGCCAGGGGACGGGGCCGTGACCGGGACGCCGGTCCGAGGAGCGGTGCCCGCACTCCGCGCCCGCTGGACGGACGCCGCGTCGGCGGAGGGCGCGGAGGGAGCGGAGGGGTCGGCGGAAGTGGTGGGGGCGGAGGGCGCGTCGGGGGCGCCGGAGGGCCGACGCACGCCGGACACGGCCGGGACCTCGCCGGCGGTGGCGGCGGACGGGGAGGAACCGGGCGAGGGCGTGACCCCGGGCGCCACGGGAGCGTCCGCGCTCCGGGGCACCGGAGCCGACGGGACCCGCCGGAGCGGCGCGGCGGGTGCCGTGGAGCCGGGCCGGGCGAGGCGCCGCGCGACGGTCACGGGAACGGCGGCCGGTGCGGACGCGGGTGAGCCGCCCCGGGCGCCCCCGCGAGAGCCGGCCGACGGCGCGGTGGGCGGGGCGGGCGCATGCTGCACCGACGGCACCGTGGGCGGGGTCGACGCACGCTGCACCGTCGGCGCTCCGGACGACGCCACCGGCATCCCCGGAGGACCTGTCGGAGGAGCGGGAGCGGGAGCGGGAGCGGGAGCGGGAGGCGCGGGAGGGGTCACCGTGCCGGTGCCGCCCGCCGCGGGCGCGGTGCCGGGCAGTGCGGCGCCTTCGACGGCACCTGGACCGCCCGACGGTCCGGAGGCGTCGGGTTGCCGCGTGCCCGGGGCACCTCCGCCGGACCGGGCGGCCCGCCGCTGCACGGCGGGCGCGGGCTGCCGCAGGGGTACGGCCGCGGGCGTGGGTCGGAGTTTCGGCGCCACGGGCGACAGCGCGGACGGAGCGGTGTGGGTCAGCGCACGGGCCGGAGCCAGGGACCGTACCGGGGGCGTCGGGGAGGAAGGCACCGGTGCCGGTGCCTGTTCCTCCGCCGCTCCTCCCGTGTCCTCCCGGCGTATGGGCGCCGGGCCGGGGCCGGGCGTACCGGACGCCGGCCGCCCGGACGTGACGGCCCGCTGGACCACGGGATCCTGCCCACCGGTACGGCTGCGGCCCGGGACCGGGGAGTCCGGGGCCGGGGAGTCCGGGGGCGTCGTGAGCGGGGCGGACCCCGGGGGCGGGGCCGACAGGGGTGCGCCGAGCAGCGGCCGGCGAAGCGTGCCGGGCGGAGCGCCGCCCCCGGTGGCCGGGGCGGCGGGGGAGGCGGCCGTGCGTGTACCGGAGCCGCCCCTGTCGCGGCTCGCGGCGACCGGCAGGGCACGTCGTTGGACCGGCGCTGCCGGGGCCGTCGTCCGGGTCAGGGCCGCGGGCCGGGGGGCCGGAGCGGCTACCGGGGTGACCGACGGACCCGAGGGGCGGCTGACGGCGAAGGGTACCGCCGCGCGCTGCACCGGCGGCGGCTCCGAGCCGTCGCCCGGGTCACCAGTGCCGGGCCTGTCGGGAGCGGCGACCGGCAGGGAGAGCGCGGGAAGTTCGAGTCCCGGCGAGGGCCGCGCCGAGGCGGTGAGGACACCCTGGACCAGTCCGCCGGGTGCGCCGTCGAGCACGGCGTGGGAGAGCGTGCCGGTGAAGGCCGGGTTCTGCCAGGTGCTCAGCCTGCCGCTGAATCCCGAGTCGGCGACGGGCCACGACGGCCGGGCGGTGGCCCGCTGGATCGGCGGCAGCCCGGGCCAGGCGGCGGTACGCGCCACGGCCGTGGACGCACCGCCACCCCTGCCACCGGCGTCGGCTGATCCCACCGACCCCGCTGATCCCAGTGATCCCACTGATCCCGTGGATCTCGGGGATCTCGGGGACGCGAGGGATGCCTCCGGGGACACCCGTGCCGCACCCGCACCCGCACCCGTGGCCGGGGACGAGGCAGGGGACGGGGCGGGCGGGCCGGCCTCGCCCCGCCTCCCCGGCGCGTTCCTCCGCAACCGGTCGAGGAATCCCATACCGCGTCAGCCCTCCGCCGTGGCGCGGGTGACGAGCGAGGTGATCTGCTCCGTGTACCGGCGGCGGTCGCCGTGTTCGAGGTCCAGGATGTTCTCCAGGCTCCAGTGGAAGTGGTAGGCGATGTACGCGATCTCCTCGTGCAGCCGGTCGGTCGCGTACGTCACGATTCCCCCAGGCGGCTCCCGCCGAGTTCGACCTCGAACGGCTGCTCGCAGTGGGGACAGGTCACGCCGGCCCGGGTGTGGCCCTCGGCGTTGACCTGCCGGTAGAAGTCCTGGAGGAACGCCAGGTCGGAGGCGAACATGTTCTCCACCACCCCGTCGTGCACCATCGGGAGCGTGCCCAGCCTGGTGATCACCCGGCCGAGGAGGACCACCGACAGGTACGCGGGGTTCTCCTGCACCCGGATGTCGCGCAGCGGGATCAGCTCGTCCCGGGCGGTCGCCAGCCGCATCACACCGTGCCGGTGCACGGTCCCGGAGTCGTCGACGTACCCGCGCGGCAGCTCGAACGGGAACTCCGTGCGCAGCGCCTGGCCCGCGGGGGCGGCGGACGCCGCCGGAGCCGGGGCCGGCCCGACGGCGTCGGGCACGGCCTGCTCCGGCTGCGCCGGACTCTCCGCGAACGGCCCCTGAGCGGCCCCGTCCGCGGGGGCGCTACCGGCCGGGAGGGATCCCGGCCGGGCGGTGGTGCGGCGCATTACTCGATGACCAGTTCTTCGAACGTGATGGTCACGGTCTCGGTCAGCGCGGAGGCCTCACCGGCCTTCACCGTGCTGGTGTCGATCTTGCTGCACCAGGCGTTGCGCATGTTGTACCGCTTGACCGGATTGTTCTGGTAGTCCATCACCATGATGGTGGCGTTCTTGCGGGCCGTGGACATCGCGCCGTTGACCGACTCGTTGATCCACTGGTTGAACGCGGCGGACTGGGTCATACCGCGGACGACGGTGCAGGTGCCGGCCTTCTTCACACCCGGCATCTTCTTGGTGACGGGCTTGCCCTGGGACGAGACCTGCTGGTACTCGATGACGTCCTGTTCGATGCTGAGGCCGCTGACCTCGGCGAGGTACTCGACCATCACACCGTCGATCTGGAGGCCGAAATTGTGTGACGTGAGGGCGTCACCCGGCTGCAGACTCATGGGTTCTTACTTTCCTTCGGAAGAGGGGAGGGCGGAGACCGCGGGGGAACGGAGAGGAAGACGGAAGGCCTCCCCTACTCCTCCAGCTCCCCGCTGCCGCTGGAGAACTGGGCCAGCCGGAAGATCACGAACTCGGCCGGCTTGACCGGCGCGATGCCGATCTCGCAGATGACCCGGCCGAGGTCGACGGACTCCGGCGGGTTGGTCTCCTCGTCGCACTTGACGTAGTACGCCTCCTCCGGCCGGGCGCCGAAGAGGGCGCCCGAGCGCCACTCGTTGACCAGGAAGGCGGAGACGTTGCGCCGGATCCTGGCCCACAGCTGGTGGTCGTTGGGCTCGAACACCACCCACTGGGTGCCGATCAGGATCGACTCCTCCAGGTAGTTGAAGTACCGGCGGACGTTCAGGTAGCGCCAGGCCGGGTCCGAGGACAGGGTGCGGGCGCCCCAGACGCGGATGCCGCGGCCGGGGAAGGCGCGGATGCAGTTGACACCGATCGGGTTGAGCAGGTCCTGCTCGCCGCGGGTGATCTGGAGCTCCAGGTCGACGGCGCCGCGCACCACCTCGTTGGCGGGCGCCTTGTGCACCCCGCGCTCGAAGTCGTTGCGGGCCCAGACACCGGCGATGTGACCGCTCGGCGGAACGGTCCGGCTCTGGCCGCTCGCCGGGTCGAAGACCTTGATCCAGGGGTAGTAGAGCGCGGCGTACTTGGAGTCGTAGCCGGCGGTCTCCTGGCGCCACACCCGGATGTCACGGGCGTTCAGGCCGGGCGGCGGGTCGATGACGGCGACCCGGTCGCCCATCAGTTCGCAGTGCGCGATCAGGCCGAGCTGGACGGCCTTGACGGCCTCCAGGCCGATGGCGCCGCGCTGGTAGGCGGCCATCAGGTCGGGGACGGCGACCATGGAGATCTCGTCCACGGCCTCCAGACCGCCGAAACCGGTGCGGTCCGCCGAGTCGCCGAGGTACTGGGCCGGGCCGGGGTGGCTCTCGGCACCGTCGGCGCCGGCCGGGGCGGCGGGAGCGGCGGCCGGGGCGACGAGGGCCACGGTCTGGTTCTCGGGGCGCGCGAGCTGCGCGGCCGGTGCCGCCTCCTGCACGGTGATGAGCTTGGAGCGCTCCTTCACCTGCGTGACGACGTAGGTGCGGCTGCTCTTCTTGGCGCTCACGTCGAAGCTCTCGACGGGCCTGTCGCCGTCCTTGACGACGAGTCGGAACCGCTCGGCGGGGCCCTCGCCCTCGGGGTCGGAGACCTCGACGCTGAGCGGGCCGGACCCCGCGGCCACGGCGGTCACGGTGAACGTGCCGAGCTGCTGGGGCGTTCCGGCGGGCAGGGCGGCCGGCGCGGCCGAGCCGGTCACCTCGGCGGGGGCGCCGGACGTCTCACCCGCGGCACCGCCCGGGGCGCCGCCGACGCGGACCACGTAGGCCGCGCTGCCGCCGTTGTTGAAGAAGCCGTAGACGGAGTGCGCCAGGTAGTACCCGTCGGTGAAGGCACCGAAGGCGGCGACGAACTGGGTCCAGTTGGTCACCAGGGTCGGTTCGTTCAGCGGGCCGGACGGTGCGAGCCCGACGAAGGCCGCCACCGATGTCCCCACTCCCTCGATGGGACGCGAGCCGCTGGCCACCTCCTCGACGTAGACGCCCGGCGACAGGTAGGACGGCATGCTCTGCTCTCCTCGGGGTACAAGTCAGGACGACGTCCACCCTCACGCGCGAAGCGCGTCACGCGGAACGGCTGGGAGTGCTGTGCTCGGGGCACCCCTGTTGCCCGGAAGGGCAAGGCGCCGTCCCGCCCTCGGAACCGCCCCGGGACCGTTCCCCGTTCCGCCGCGACAGGGCCCGTGGCCGGGCTGGTCGCCCCGCGGCGCTCGGCGGGAGACATCCGTCCCCGCGGGCAGGTGCCCGCACCTCGCGTCGTGCTGACGGTGCACTGACGGCGCACCTCGGCCAGGGCCCGGACACCGCCCTCGCCCGCCCCCGCGCCCGTCCCCGGCAGACCCCGGGGACGGGTGCCCACGACCGGTTCCTCCCGGGCCGGGACGTACCCGCCACCGGGCCGGCGCGCGGGCCGGGACGTACCGCCACCGGGCCGGGCAACCGGGTGCCTTTCCGGGCAGCCGACCCTGCCTCGGAGTCTCCTGATCCCCCGGTGCGCGTCCCGTAGCGTCGGTGCGTGACCCTTTGGACTTCTCTTGAGCCGGCGTCGACGACGGTGGACCCCGGTGGCGGCGCGACGGTGCGGTTGCGGGTGCGCAACACCGGTGACGTGGTGGACGAGTACCGGTTCGAGCCGGTGGGGGACCTCGCGCCGTGGACGCGGGTGGAGCCGCAGTCGCTGCGGTTGTATCCGGGGACGACGGGGACCGTGGAGGTGTCGTTCGCCGTGCCGCGGACGCCGGACGCGGTGGCGGGGCCGCATCCGTACGCGGTGCGGATCACGCCGACGGAGCATCCCGAGGCGACCGCCGTTCCCGAGGGGAATGTGACGGTCACCCCGTTCACCGAGGTGCGGGCCGAGTTGGTGCCGCCGGTGGTGAAGGGACGGCTGCGGGGGCGTCCGAAGCTGGCGGTGGACAACCTCGGGAACACCAAGGTGACCGCGTCGCTCAGCGGGAGTGACAACGGTGACCAGCTCTCGTACGACCTGGATCCGGGCAATGTGCAGATCGAGCCCGGACGGGCGGTGTTCGTCAGGACGCGGCTGAAGCCGCGGGAGATCATCTGGTTCGGTTCGAAGCAGGAGCGCCCGTACACGCTGGCGGTACAGCGGTCGGGCGTCGATCCGCTCGAGGTGGAGGGGAAGTTCGTCCAGCGCGGCTTCCTTCCCGGATGGCTGGCCACGGTACTGGGGATGACGCTGGCGCTGGCGGTCGCGTTCGTGGTGATCTGGCTGACGTACAAGCCCGACGTCCGTTCCCTGGCCACCGAACAGATGGCGCAGGCCGAAGCCGGCGCGATTCCCGTCCCCAGCCCCGCGCTGTCCGCGCCGGCCGCCTTGCCGAGCGCAGGGCCGTCGCAGGAGGTGAAGGCGCCCGAACAGGAGAAGCCGGCGGGCGCCGGGGACTCGGACGGTGCGGGCTCCGAGAAGGAGGAGGAGTCGTCCGGCGACGGCGGCGGAGGCGGCCAGGAGAAGCAGGACGAGCCGGCCGTCCTGGTCGGTGACCTCATCGTGGGCAACGGGTCCAGTCGGTGCGTCACGGTCCCGCTGAAGAAGGGCAAGGCGGAGGACGGCACCGGTCTGGTGCTCCAGGACTGCGACCCCGAGGCCGCCAACCAGCGGTGGGACTTCCGGGGCGACGGCACCGTCCGCTCCATGGGCATGTGCATGGACGTGGCCTGGGCGTCCAAGGACGACGGTGCCCAGATCCAGCTGGCCCGGTGCAGCGGCAACCCCGCCCAGGACTTCGTGATGAGCGGGGCGGCGGACCTCGTCAACCCGCAGGCGGACAAGTGTGTCGACGCCATGTGGAGCGGCACCGCCAACGGAACGGGGCTGCACCTGTGGACGTGCGGGGGCACGCCCAACCAGAAGTGGCAGCGGCAGTCGGCCTGACCCGGTGCCGGGCCGCCCCGGCAGCGGCAGCCGGTGCGACGCGGACCCGGTGGCGTCGGCCCGGGGGGAGTCGGGCCGACGCGGACTTCCTGGCCGCCCCGGACGGGGTGGCCACCAGGTGTCCTCGGGGTGATTACCAGGTGCCCTCGCCCGGCACCAGCCGCCCCGCCTTGCGGTACTCCCGTCGCGCGCCCTCCAGCAGGTCGGCCGTGGTGACCGGCCCGCCCCGGTCCGCGGCCGCGTAGGCGGCGGTGACCACGGCGCTGCGGATGGAACCGCCGGCCAGATCGAAGTCCCGCGCCACCTCGTGCGCGTCGACGCCGTCCGCGCACGGCACGCGGGAGAGGCTGTGCCGCCACAGCGCGAGCCGCTGGCCGGCGTCCGGGAACGGGAAGTCGACCACCAGGTCCAGCCGACGGGTGAAGGCCTCGTCGATGTTGGCCCGCAGGTTGGTGGTGAGCAGGGCGATGCCGTCGAAGGACTCCAGGCGCTGGAGCAGGTAGGCGCTCTCCATGTTGGCGTACCGGTCGTGCGCGTCCTTGACCTCGGACCGCTTGCCGAACACCGCGTCCGCCTCGTCGAAGAGCAGGACGGCGTCGGTGCGGTCCGCCTCGGAGAAGACGCGCTCGAGGTTCTTCTCGGTCTCGCCGACGTACTTGTCCACGATCGAGGACAGCGACACGACGTACAGGTCCAGGCCCAGTTCGGCGGCGACGACCTCGGCGGACAGCGTCTTGCCCGTGCCCGACTCGCCCGCGAACAGCCCCAGTACGCCCCGGCCCCGGCCGCCGCCGGCGCTGAGCCGCCAGTCGCCGAGCACCCGGTCGCGGTGCCTGGCCCGCCGGGCCAGTTCCCGCAGCTGGGCCAGGGGCGCCGCGGGCAGCACCAGGTCGTCCCAGGTCACCGCCGGCCGGATCCGCCGGGCGTGCTGTTCAAGACCCGAGGTCGACTGCTGGCGGGCGGCGAGCCTGAGGTGGCCGGGGGTGAGGGCGGTGTCGTCGAACGCGGCGAGGCCCCGGGCGGCCCGCACGGCCCGCGCCACCCGGTCCGTGCTCAGGTGGTACGGGGCCACGGTGGCGGCAAGGTCGAAGCCGAGGGGGCCGGAGGGGACCGCCGGTGTGCCCGTTCGGGCATCCGGCCCGGCTCCGGCGTCCGTGTCGCCCCCGTCGTTCAGGGCCGCGGCCCAGGTGTCCACGGCGCCCGCTCCCAGCCGGGGGGCGTCCAGGACGAGGGGGTCGTGGTCGCACCACTGCGGGTCGTACGGCCGGGAGCCGGTGAACACCACCGGCACATCGGGCACCGACAGTGCCCGCACGAGTGCCCCGGGGTCGTCCGGGAGCGGGGAGACGACCACCGCGCAGTCCCGCAGCCGGGCCTCGCGCAGCAGGGCGTTCAGCGGTTCCCCGGTGTGCGGTCCCCGGGGGGCGTAGTGCAGGGCGCCGCCGGGAAGGGCCCGCGCGGCGTGCGCCAGGCCCTCGCCCTCGCGGTGCTCGCGCAGGTAGACGGTGAGCGGGGCGGCGGCCAGCCGGGCGGCGAGCCGCCCGGTGAAGGGGTCCCCGTCGGGTGTGTCCGCGAGGGACGGCACGGTGAGCGGGCGGGCCAGCCCGGTGAGGGACGGATCCGGGGTGTCGTCGCCGAGGAGGTGGGCGAGCAGTCGGCCCGGGACCCGCAGCGACCGGCTGAGGAAGGGGCGTTCCGGTTCCTCGACGTCGAGCAGGGCCAGGGTCCGCAGGCGCGCCGAGGGGTGGAAGACGGAGCGGGCCTCGGGCCGGTGCACGGGGGCGCCGCACAGGTCGAGCGCGAGCCCGGTGGTGGCGCGGCGGCGGCCCACGTCGTCATTGAGGTAGCCGTACAGGGGTTCGAAGGAGCGGTCGAGGTCCGGGGCGAGTGCCACGAGCAGGACCGAGATCTCCAGCGGGCGCAGGCCGAGCCGCCGCGCGAGCGGACCGAGCCGGTCGCCGGGTGGCTCGTCGTCCCCGGGACGGTCGTCGTCCCCGGGACGGTCGGGGGACGGCCGGGTGGGGGTGGCGTGAAGATGGTGCCGTACGGCTTCCTCGGACAGGTACAGGCCGCGGAGCGGGTCGTCGGCGGTCGGGTCGCCGGCGGCGCGGTGCTCGACCAGCAGGGCGACGCGTTCCCGGAGCCGCGTGACGCGCTCGAGGAGCGCCTCGGCCGGGTCGTGGAGGTGGCCGTTCAACGGTTCCGCCTCCCCCGCTCGACGTGGTGCGGACGGTGGCCGCGCCCGGGTGAGTCGTCCTGGGTGCCGTCGACCGAGCGAACCCGTACGACCGCGCCCTCGGTGACCGGCGGACCGACGTCGTACTCGGGGAAGGACGGGAACGGGACGATCACCACCAGATCGAGCGACGGCTTGAGTTCACCGCCGAGCGCGGACCAGATCTCGGCCAGCGACCGCGACTCGGTCTGGACGCCGGCCACCGTCAGCGACACGGACAGCCCCAGCGCGCCGAGCGCGCCGGGGAGTTCGGCGGGCGGCAGGAGCTCGCGGGGCAGCAGCGTCGCCAGCGCGGCAGACAACAGCCGGTGTTCGTCCTGGGGTTGCTTGGTCCAGGCGGTGACCAGGTACGACAGCCGGAACCAGCGCGGTGGCAGCCGGCGTTTCATGATCCGGCCGCTGCCGTCGGTGACCGCGACCGCGCCGCGTTCCCGCCGTGAGACCTCCTCACGGATGTCGTACAGGTAGGCGTTGAGGGCGGGCGCGTTGCGGCGGGCCGCCCAGTCCCGGGTCGGGGCGTCCAGGGACACCTCGATGCCCGAGCCGGCCAGGGCGCCGCTCTTGAGAAGCCCCTTGAGGACCTCGTCCACCTCGTGGATCACCGTCGTACTCCTGCTCTGCCGTGGTGCGGCTCACCGGCTGCCGGACCACCGGGCCGCCGGGCTCCACCGATCGTGCCCGGGGACGCGCGGCGCCGTGCCCGCCCCCGGAGAGGGAGCGGGCACGGCGGACTGCCCAAGGGGGCGAACACGATTGCCTGTTCGGTCAGATGTAGCCTTCCCGAAGGGCGTACGCGACGGCGTGTGCGCGGTTGCGGAGGTGCAGCCGGGTGGTGATGCCGTGCAGCACGTTCTTGACCGTGCGTTCGGAGTACGAGAGTTTGCTGGCGATTTCTCCGGTGTCCAGACCCTCGGAGACGAGCCTCAGGACGTCGGCCTCACGGGCCGTCAGGCCGGAGGAGGGGCCGCCGGGGTGGCCCGCCGAGGTGCGGTGCAGCGTGCCCACCTGGTTGATCAGCCGGCCCAGCAGGTCCCCGGGGAGGTCCCCGTCGCCCCGTGAGGCCGCCACGACGGCACGCACCATCCGGTGCGCGGTGGCCTCGTGGCGCCAGACGATCGCGCCGACCCCGCACTCGACCACGTCGAGGAGTTCGTTCTCCCGGATCGCCCCGACCACGAGCACGGCGCGGCTGCCGTCACTGCGCACGAGCTTGCGCATCCGGGTCAACAGGCCCTCGTCCAAGTGGTCGTTGATGAGGAGGGCCACGGTGTCCGGACCGGGTCGGCCGCCCTCCACCAGCTCGATGACCGGGTGCCGGCGGAGTTCACTGACCGCGCCGGCCCGGGAGATGGGGTCCGGGGCGTCGACCACCACGGGGATCCGGGTCCCCTGCCCGGCGGCCGGAGCCGTTTCCGAGGTTCCGAACGAGCTGCGCAACCGATTCCCCATACCCGAGTTGCGGACACCATGGGGGTGTCCGCGTCCGATGCTTCGGTTACACACTCCTGTGCCGGGTGGGACGCGGGCCATCGTGGAGAACCACGAGACGCACCACGAGATCACGCGCACCGCACACCGGCCGGGCACGCGTCGGTCCCCCCGACCGTGCCTCTCCCCTGCGTTTTCGCCCCGGTCCGGGGGCAGGGCCCGGCTCTGCGGGAATGCAACACGACCCGGTGTTCTTCGTCCATACCTTTGGCAGGGATTCACCCCTGGTTCGTGTTTGTTGCCTCAAGAGGCTGTTCCGCTTGGCCCGTCGGGGCACCCGCCGGGCCTGCTGAGCGTCTTCATGGAGGGGACGGCCGCCGTTCCGCCCGCACCGCTCGCCCGCACCCCGACCCCGATCCGCCCCGGCCCAGGAGGAAGCGTTGCCCTCAGTGGAACCCCTCAGTGAACGGGACGACGCCCTGCGGCTGTTGGCCGCGGAGGCCGAACGCGCCCGCGAGGGATCGGGCCGCCTGGTCCTGCTGCGCGGAGCGACCGGCACCGGCCGCACCGCGCTCCTGCGGGCCGCCGCCCAGGAGGCGGCGGACCGGGGGATGTGGGTGCTGCGGGCCCGCTGCACCCCGGAGAACAGCGGTACGGACTGGTGCGTCGTCCACCAGCTCTTCGGCGAGGAGGCGGACTTCGTCGACGACCCCCCGGCGGATCCCGGCACCTCCCGGACCGCGCACCACCGGACGCGGGCCGCGTTGTGGCGGCTGCTGGAGGCGTACGCGGGCGAGGCTCCGCTGTTCGTGGCGGTCGACGACGTGCACGCCGCCGACCCGCCCTCGCGCCGCTGGCTGGCGGAGGCGGCCCGGCTCGTCGACGGACTGCCGGTGCTCCTGGTGGTCACCGAGCGCAGCCAGTACGACATCGATCCGCCCGGCGCCGGTTTCGCCCACGGGCTCTCCCCCGCCCTCGTCCGCACCCACACCCTCGCCCCGCTGAGCGCCGACGCCGCCGCGGGACTGGTCCGCGCCGCCTTCCCCGGGGCCGCGCCCGACCGGGTGGCCGACTGCGTACGGGCCGGGGCGGGCAACCCGATGCTGCTGCGCGCCCTGCTGGACGACCTGTCGTCCTGGGACACCGCCGGCGGGTCCGCCCCGCCGGCGGCGCTGCCGGACACCTGTGCCGCGCTGTACCCGGGTGCGTATCCGGACGCCGTGTCCTGGTGGCTGGCCGGCGCGGGCGGCGCGACGGCCGGGGTCGCCCGTTCCCTGGCCGTGCTGGAGAGCGGGGAAGCGGACGCGGGGGCCGTACGGGCTCCGTCCGCGGACGGAGCCGTGCCCGCGCGGGACCGGTGCCCGGGGTACGGCCCCGCCGAACGCCGCGACACCCAGGCCCCGATCCTCGCCAGGATGGCCCAGGCGGACTCGGCCCGGGTCGCGGGCTGGCTCACCGCGATGACCCGCCTGGGCCTGCTGCGCCAGGACGCGGACGGCCTGTACCGGTACGCCCATCCCCTGCTGCGCGACGCGGTGCTGAGCGGCTGGACGAGCGGCCGGCGCAGGGCGGCCCACCGGACCGCCGCCGAGGAGCTGATGCGCGGGGGCGCCGGGGTCGCCGTGGTGGCCGGGCACCTGTCGCACGCCTCCGCGGTGGCCGAGCCCTGGGCCGTCGACGTGCTGGTCGAGGCGGCGGCCGACGAGGTGCACGCCGGCCGTCCAAGGGGTGCCGTGACGTTACTGCGACGCGCCCTCGACGAACCCATGGCGCCGGTCCGCCGGGCCACTCTCCTCATCCAGCTCGGTTCCCTGGAGTGCGCCGCGTACCCCTCCGGCGGCATCGCACGGCTCGCGGAGGCCGTACGGCTGCCGGGCGGGGCCCGGGACCTGGTACGGGCAAGGGTGGCCCTGGCCACGGCGCTCGCACGCAGCGGGGAGACCGGGGCGGCGCTGCGCATGCTCCGGGAGGAGGAGCAACGGCTGGCGGACGAGCCCGACCTGGCGCGCACGCTGCGCGCCGTCGCCGTACTGATGTCCGACGAGGAACTGGGCGCCCTGAGGAAGGAGTACCAGCGGCGGTCCGGGCCCGACGGGGGCACCCCGGACCTGCTCGGCGTGGCCCACCGGATACTGATCGTGCGGTACGAGGCGACGGCCGGTCTGATCTCCTCCCGGGACGCGATGGCGCAGATCCGCGCGCTCACCGAGGGGCCGGTCGACCCGCTCGCCGAGCCGTTCCTGTTCGGCACGGCCGCCGCCGTGGCCCAGTGGGCGGACGAACTCGACGAGGCCGAGCGCCTCCTACGGCGCGCCCTGGCCACGCTGGACTCCTTCCTGCTGCACCCCATGCACCACGTCCTGCTCGACGTGCGCGTGGATCTCGCGGCCGCCCGCGCGGATTTCGACGCCGTGCTCGCCGACCCGAGCGCCCGGTCGTCCGGGGCCGGGCCGTCCGGGGCCGGACCCACCAGCGCGCACACACAGGCCGTGATCGCGCTGGTGGAGACGGGACGGCTGGAGGAGGCCACCCGTCTCGTGGACGGGTTCGACCTGCGGACGGCACCGGACTCCTGGCGGACCCACCGCTTCCTGTACGCGCGGGGGATGCTGCGTGCCGCCGCGGGGGACCCGGCGGCGGCGCTGGACGACTTCATGGAGTGCGGGCGGCGCCAGACGGCCCGTGAGGCGTTCAGGTCCGTGGTCGCCCCCTGGCGTGTCGCCGCCGCCGAGTGCCTGCTGGTGCTCGGCCGGCCGCGGGAGGCACTGGCCCTCGCCGAGGAGGAACTTCGGCTCGCCGAGGTGTGGCACACCCCGCGCGTGCGGGGCCGCGCGATGCGGGTGCTGGGCGAGGCCACGGGCGGCCGGCGCGGCCTGGAACTCACCGGCCGCGCGGTCGGGCTGCTGCGCGAGGGACCGGTCGGAACGGAGCTGATCTCGGCACTGATCTCCCACGGTCGCCTGCTCAACGCCTCGGGGGAGCGCTCCCGCGCCCGGGTGTCGCTGCGCGAGGCGGTGGAGCGTGCCGAACGCCTCGGCGCGCTCCGGCTGCGCACCGTCGCCGAGGGGTTGCTCCACGAGGGCGGTGCCCGGCGCGCCGGTGCCCCGCGCACCGGTTCCGCCGCGCTCACCGGCAGCGAACGCCGTATCGCCGGCCTCGCGGCCGAGGGACGGACGAACGCGGAGATCGCCGCGTCGCTGCACCTCGCCCGGCGCACGGTGGAGACCCATCTGACGGCCGCCTACCGCAAACTCGGCATCCGCCGGCGCACCGAACTCCCCATGGCCCTGCTCCCCGCCCCGCCCGGCGCCCCGGCCCGCACGCCCGACCCGGTCCGCCCGCCCGACCCGGGGCGGGCTGCCCCGCCGGGCGGCGAGTCGGGCGCGGACATGTCGAAGGGGCCGCCCTTTCGGGCGGCCCCTTCGACGGAGTGCCGCGTTACTTCACCGGCTCCGGCTCCGGAGCGGGCTCGCTCGCCTCGTCACCGTCCGGGTCGGCCGGGGTCTTGACGGAGTCCAGCAGCAGCTGGGCGACGTCGACGACCTGGATGGACTCCTTGGCCGCCCCGCCCGCGGCGGAGCCGCTTTCGGATGAGGCCTTCTTGCCGTTGACCGAGTCGGTCAGCATGACCAGGCAGAACGGGCAGGCCGTGGAGACGATGTCCGGGTTGAGGGCGAGGGCCTCGTCGACACGCTCATTGTTGATGCGCTTGCCGATCCGCTCCTCCATCCACATCCGGGCGCCGCCGGCGCCACAGCAGAAGCCGCGCTCCTTGTGGCGGTGCATCTCCTCGTTGCGCAGGCCCGGGACCTTGCCGATGATCTCGCGCGGGGGCGTGTAGATCTTGTTGTGGCGGCCCAGATAGCACGGGTCGTGGTAGGTGATGAGGCCCTCGACCGGGGTGACCGGGATGAGCTTGCCCTCGTCCACCAGGTGCTGGAGCAGCTGGGTGTGGTGGATGACCTCGTAGTCGCCGCCGAGCTGCGGGTACTCGTTGCCGAGGGTGTTGAGGCAGTGCGGGCAGGTGGCGACGATCTTCTTCGCGGACCTGGGCTTCTTCGACTCCTCGGTGACGTTGCCCTCGTCGTCCATCTCCTCGCCGAACGCCATGTTCAGCGCGGAGACGTTCTCCATGCCGAGCTCCTGGAACAGGGGCTCGTTGCCCAGACGCCGCGCGGAGTCACCGGTGCACTTCTCGTCGCCGCCCATGATCGCGAACTTGACGCCGGCGATGTGGAGGAGTTCCGCGAAGGCCTTGGTGGTCTTTTTGGCGCGGTCCTCCAGGGCGCCGGCGCAGCCGACCCAGTACAGGTACTCGACCTCGGAGAGGTCCTCGATGTCCTTGCCGACGACGGGGACCTCGAAGTCGACCTCCTTGGTCCACTCCAGGCGCTGCTTCTTCGCCAGGCCCCAGGGGTTGCCCTTCTTCTCCAGGTTCTTGAGCATCGTGCCCGCCTCGGACGGGAAGGCGCTCTCGATCATGACCTGGTAGCGGCGCATGTCGACGATGTGGTCGACGTGCTCGATGTCGACGGGGCACTGCTCGACGCAGGCGCCGCAGGTGGTGCAGGACCACAGGACGTCCGGGTCGATGACGCCGTTCTCTTCCGCGGTGCCGATCAGCGGGCGCTCGGCCTCCGCGAGAGCCGCGGCGGGGACGCCCGCCAGCTGCTCCTCGGACGCCTTCTCCTCGCCCTCCATGGTCTTGCCGCCGCCGGCCAGCAGGTACGGGGCCTTGGCGTGCGCGTGGTCGCGCAGGGACATGATCAGGAGCTTGGGGGAGAGGGGCTTGCCCGTGTTCCAGGCGGGGCACTGCGACTGGCAGCGGCCGCACTCGGTGCAGGTGGAGAAGTCCAGCAGACCCTTCCAGGAGAACTGCTCGACCTGGGAGACGCCGAAGACGTCGTCGTCACCGGGGTCGGTGAAGTCGATCGGCTTGCCGCCGCTCGTCATCGGCTGGAGAGCGCCCAGGGCGGTCCCGCCGTCGGCCTCGCGCTTGAACCAGATGTTCGGGAAGGCGAGGAAGCGGTGCCAGGCCACGCCCATGTTGGGGGTCAGCGAGACGACGATCATCCAGACGAACGAGGTCCCGATCTTGATCATGGCGACCAGGTAGACCAGGTTCTGCAGCGTGCCGGCCGACAGGCCGTCGAAGGCGAGCACCAGCGGGTACGAGGCGAAGTACGCGGGCTCGTAACCGTCCACGTGGTGCAGGGCGCCCTCCAGGCCGCGCAGCACGTAGATGGCCAGGCCGATGGTGAGGATGACGTACTCGACGAAGTACGCCTGACCCGACTTGGAGCCGGTGAAGCGTGACTTGCGGCCGGCGCGGGACGGGAGGCTCAGCAGCCGGATGGCGATGAGTACGGCGATGCCCAGGACGGTCATCACGCCGATGAACTCGATGTACATCTCGAACGGCAGGAAGCCGCCGATGACCGGCAGCACCCAGTCCGCCTGGAAGAGCTGGCCGAAGGCCTGGGCGAGGGTCGGCGGCAGCGTCAGGAAGCCGACGGCGACGAACCAGTGGGCGATGCCGACGATGCCCCACCGGTTCATGCGCGTGTGACCGAGGAATTCCTTCACCAGGGTCACACTGCGCTGGTAGGGATTGTCGGTCCGGGTGCCGGCCGGGACCGGCTGGCCCAGCTTGAAGTACCGGACGAACTGGCCGATCACGCGTGCGAGCAGCGCGACGCCGATCACGGTCAGTACCAGCGACACGATGATCGCGGCGAGTTGCATGGGGGCTCCTCGGGCCTGCGAGGGGTTTCAGGAGGGTTGTCTCGGGGGCTCCAGTACGGCTTCCCCGAGATTACTAAGCGGTAACTTATGCAGTCCGTCTGAGACTACCCCGATCTTCGGCCGCACTGTAGCCGGGCGCGGGGTGATCTGAATCGCTGAGGGCCGTCTGTGGCGTCGGCTCTCAGGGCCGGTCCGGATGGCGTCCGAGATCCGATCGTGTTATTCGCGCTAAATCGGCCCATATGCACCTAACTTATATCCGTGCTCTACGGAATCGCCGTCTCCGCCGTCGCCCTGCTGCTGTCCGCCTTCCTCACGGCGCTGCTGCGGGCCCCCGCCCTGCGCCTGGGAATCCTGGACCGCAGACGGCGCCGCCCGGTGCCGCTGTCCGGGGGAGCGGCCGTCGTGCTGGTCACCGGGCTGGTCGCGGCCGCGGGGGACGCGACCGGGATCGCGCCGCTGGGCACCGGGGCCGAACGGCTGCCGGCCGCGGCGGCGTGTGTGGGTGTGCTCGGGCTGGCCGTCGACGTCTGGCGGCTGCGGTGGTGGGTCCCGCTCGCCGGTACGGCCGTGGCGGCGGCGCTCGTCGTGCCCTACGAGGAGACCGGGGCGGTGGGCGGCATGCTCGCCGCGGGGTGGATCGTCGCCGTCTCCGCCGCCTTCCGGGGGCTGGACCATGCCGACGGGCTGGCGGGTGGGGTGGGCGTGGTGACCGCGTTCGGGGTGGCGGCCTGTGCCGCGGCCGAGCTGATGGACGGGATCGCGGTGCTGTCGAGTGTGCTGGCCGCCGCGCTCGCCGGGTTCCTGCTGCACAACTGGCATCCCGCGCGGGCGGCGCTCGGCGCGGGCGGCTCGCTGTTCACGGGGTTCGTGCTGGCCTCGGCGGCGGTCGTGGTGCGGGCGGGGCAGGGAATCGGCGTCGGTGCGGGGGTGTTGTTCGCGCTGACGGCCGTGGCCTGCGCGGACGCCGTCCTGGTGGTGCTCGCGCGGCGGCTGGCCCGGTGGCCCCTGACGCGCGGGCGGCCGGATCATCTCGGGCACCGGCTGCGACGGCTGGGCATCGCTCCCCGCGCGGTGGCCGTCCTGCTCGGTGCGGCCTCGCTGGGCGGGGTACTGGTCGGGGTGGCCGTGCACACCGGACGGATGTCCGGAAGCGCGGTGGTCTGGGTGGCGGCGGTCGCCGCGGTGGTCGTCGTCGTGCTCGTGCGTCTCCCCGTCACCCCCGCTTTCCGGGCCCGCCAGCGGTCCTCCAGTGCGTTGCCGCAGGTCACGGACCGGTTGCGTGTAAGGAACGGATAAGAGTTGAGTCCACTCGACTCAGCTCTGTTGACCCTGCGGCGTACGTCATGCATGCTTGAGTCCGTTCCACTCAAGTCAGTTGGAGGAATCGAAATGGCACGTGCGGTCGGCATCGACCTGGGCACGACTAACTCCGTCGTCAGCGTTCTGGAGGGCGGCGAGCCCACCGTCATCACCAACGCCGAGGGCGCCAGGACCACGCCGTCCGTCGTCGCCTTCGCCAAGAACGGCGAGGTGCTGGTCGGCGAGGTGGCCAAGCGCCAGGCGGTGACCAACGTCGACAGGACCATCCGGTCGGTCAAGCGCCACATGGGCACCGACTGGAAGATCGAGCTCGACGGGAAGCCCTTCAACCCGCAGCAGATGAGCGCGTTCGTGCTGCAGAAGCTGAAGCGCGACGCCGAGTCGTACCTGGGCGAGAAGGTCACGGACGCGGTCATCACCGTCCCGGCGTACTTCAACGACGCCGAGCGCCAGGCGACCAAGGAGGCCGGCGAGATCGCCGGTCTGAACGTGCTGCGCATCGTCAACGAGCCCACGGCCGCCGCCCTGGCGTACGGCCTGGACAAGGACGAGCAGGTCATCCTGGTCTTCGACCTCGGTGGCGGTACGTTCGACGTGTCGCTGCTGGAGATCGGCGACGGCGTCGTCGAGGTGAAGGCCACCAACGGTGACAACAACCTCGGTGGTGACGACTGGGACCAGCGCGTCGTCGACTACCTGGTCAAGCAGTTCCAGTCCGGGCACGGCGTGGACCTGGGCAAGGACAAGATGGCGCTCCAGCGCCTGCGCGAGGCCGCCGAGAAGGCGAAGATCGAGCTGTCCTCGTCCACCGAGACCACGATCAACCTCCCCTACATCACCGCCTCCGCCGAGGGCCCCCTGCACCTCGACGAGAAGCTGACCCGCGCCCAGTTCCAGCAGCTGACCGCGGACCTGCTCGAGCGCTGCAAGACGCCGTTCCACAACGTCGTCAAGGACGCCGGCATCCAGCTCAGCGAGATCGACCACGTCGTCCTCGTCGGCGGTTCCACCCGTATGCCCGCCGTCGCCGAGCTCGTCAAGGAGCTGACCGGCGGCAAGGAGGCCAACAAGGGTGTGAACCCGGACGAGGTCGTCTCGATCGGCGCCGCGCTCCAGGCCGGTGTGCTCAAGGGCGAGGTCAAGGACGTCCTGCTGCTCGACGTCACCCCGCTGTCCCTCGGTATCGAGACCAAGGGCGGCATCATGACCAAGCTGATCGAGCGCAACACCACGATCCCGACGAAGCGCTCCGAGATCTTCACCACGGCCGAGGACAACCAGCCGTCGGTGCAGATCCAGGTCTACCAGGGCGAGCGCGAGATCGCCGCGTACAACAAGAAGCTCGGCATGTTCGAGCTGACCGGTCTGCCCCCGGCGCCGCGCGGCGTCCCGCAGATCGAGGTCTCCTTCGACATCGACGCCAACGGCATCATGCATGTCACGGCGAAGGACCTCGGCACCGGAAAGGAGCAGAAGATGACCGTCACCGGCGGCTCCTCGCTCCCGAAGGACGAGGTCGACCGGATGCGCCAGGAGGCCGAGAAGTACGCGGAGGAGGACCACGCCCGCCGCGAGGCAGCCGAGTCCCGCAACCAGGGCGAGCAGCTCGTCTACCAGACGGAGAAGTTCCTCAGCGACAACGCGGACAAGGTTCCCGGTGAGGTCAAGACGGAGGTCGAGGGTGCCGTCGCCGAGCTGAAGGAGAAGCTCAAGGGCGACGACAGCGCCGAGATCCGCACCGCCACGGAGAAGGTCGCCGCCGTCTCCCAGAAGCTGGGCCAGGCGATGTACGCCGACGCCCAGGGCGCCCAGGCGGCCGGCGGTGCCTCCGCCGGAGCCGGTGCGGGCGCGGGTGCCGGTGACGCCAAGGCGGACGACGACGTCGTCGACGCGGAGATCGTCGACGAGGACCGCAAGGACGGTGCGGCGTGACCGAGGAGACCCCGGGCTTCGACGAGCAGTCGCAGCAGCCCGACGTCCCCTCCGACGAAGCCGAGCCGAAGGCCGCCACCCCCTCCTCGGAGGAGGCGGCGGCCCCGGCCGGGGACGACACGGGCCAGAGCGCCGCCCTGGTGGCACAGCTGGACCAGGCACGCACGGCGCTCGGTGAGCGCACGGCGGACCTCCAGCGCCTCCAGGCCGAGTTCCAGAACTACCGCCGCCGGGTCGAGCGGGACCGCGTCGCGGTCAAGGAGGTCGCCGTGGCGAACCTCCTGACCGAGCTGCTGCCCGTACTCGACGACGTGGGCCGCGCCCGCGAGCACGGCGAGCTGGTCGGCGGCTTCAAGTCGGTCGCGGAGTCCCTGGAGACCGCCGTGGCCAAGCTGGGCCTCCAGCAGTTCGGCAAGGAGGGCGAGCCCTTCGACCCGACGATCCACGAGGCGCTGATGCACAGCTACGCGCCGGACGTCACCGAGACGACGTGCGTGGCGGTTCTGCAGCCGGGGTATCGCATCGGCGAGCGCACCATCCGCCCCGCGCGGGTGGCCGTCGCCGAGCCCCAGCCGGGCGCGCAGACGGTTCAGCCGGCCGAGGAGAGCACCGAGGCGCAGGACGGCCCGGAGAACAAGGAGAGCGGTGGCCCGGACGAGGGCTGACGCGGGAGCTGACGCAGGGAAGGAGGGACGTCGGGGATGAGCACCAAGGACTTCATCGAGAAGGACTTCTACAAGGTCCTCGGCGTCCCCAAGGACGCCACCGAGGCCGAGATCAAGAAGGCGTACCGGAAGCTCGCCCGCGAGTTCCACCCGGACGCCAACAAGGGCAACGCCAAGGCGGAGGAGCGGTTCAAGGAGATCTCCGAGGCGAACGACGTCCTCGGCGACCCCAAGAAGCGCAAGGAGTACGACGAGGCGCGCGCGCTCTTCGGCAACGGCGGCTTCCGGCCGGGGCCGGGCGCGGGCGGCGGCGGTTCCTTCAACTTCGACCTGGGTGACCTCTTCGGGGGTCAGCAGCCCGGCGGCGGCCAGGCGGGCGGCGGCTTCGGCGGCGGCCTGGGTGACGTCTTCGGGGGCCTGTTCAACCGTGGCGGCGGCACGGGGACCACGCGGACCCAGCCGCGACGCGGCCAGGACATCGAGTCCGAGGTGACGCTCAGCTTCACCGAGGCGATCGAGGGTGCGACGGTCCCGCTGCGGATGTCGTCGCAGGCGGCCTGCAAGGCCTGTTCGGGCACCGGCGACAAGAACGGCACGCCGCGCGTGTGCCCGACCTGTGTCGGCACCGGGCAGGTGGCGCGGGGTTCCGGCGGTGGCTTCTCGCTCACCGACCCCTGCCCCGACTGCAAGGGCCGCGGTCTGATCGCGGAGGAGCCCTGCGAGATCTGCAAGGGCAGCGGCCGGGCCAAGTCCTCGCGGACGATGCAGGTGCGCATCCCCGCGGGCGTCAGCGACGGCCAGCGGATCCGGCTGCGCGGCAAGGGTGCTCCGGGCGAGCGCGGCGGACCGGCCGGCGATCTGTACGTCGTCGTGCATGTCGGCGCCCACCCCGTGTTCGGTCGCAAGGACGACAACCTCACCGTCACCGTCCCGGTGACCTACCCCGAGGCGGCGCTCGGCGGTGAGGTGCGGGTCCCGACGCTGGGCGGACCGCCGGTCACGCTGAAGCTTCCGCCGGGCACGCCCAACGGCCGCACCATGCGGGCGCGGGGCAAGGGCGCGGTGCGCAAGGACGGCACCCGCGGTGATCTGCTGGTCACCGTCGAGGTGAGTGTTCCGGGGGACCTGTCGGGGAAGGCTCGTGAGGCGCTGGAGGCGTATCGCGAGGCGACCGCGGACGAGGATCCGCGGGCGGAGCTGTTCCAGGCCGCGAAGGGAGCTTGATTGCAGATGGACGGCCGTCGACGCAATCCGTACGAACTGACCCATGACACCCCGGTCTATGTCATTTCGGTGGCGGCCCAGCTCTCCGGCCTCCACCCGCAGACGTTGCGTCAGTACGACCGGCTGGGGCTCGTCTCGCCGGACCGTACGGCCGGCCGGGGTCGGCGCTACTCGGCCCGTGACATCGAACTGCTCCGTCAGGTGCAGCAGTTGTCACAGACCGAGGGCATCAATTTGGCTGGAATCAAGCGCATCATCGAGCTGGAAAACCAGGTCGCGGCCCTCCAGGCCCGGGTGGTGGAGCTCCAGGACGCGCTCGACGGAGCGGCGACGGCGATGCGTCAGCGCGAGGCCGCGGTGCACGCGTCGTACCGCCGCGATCTCGTGCCGTACCAGGAGGTGCAGCAGACCAGCGCCCTGGTGGTGTGGCGGCCGGGGCGGCAGCAGTCGGACTGAACGCGCAGGTGACGTGGGGCAAGGGGTCCGGAGGTTCGTCGAAACCTCCGGGCCCCTTCTCTTATGCGCGACCACATTTGTGACTATGGTATGGCTGCGTGTCCAGATGATCCCCGCCAGGTGTTCGCAGGTCTTCCACGAGTTCAGCGCACCGTGCCGTGTCCATCTCGTTAAGTGGCTGCCCTTGACTCCGGTGGGGGCTGAAGCGTTGTCTTTCAGACACATGGGCCGAAAGCAGTGCCCACGTCCAAACGCACCTGAAGTGAGCCCGCGCATGCGTCGTATCGCCCTATCTGTGGCCATCACCTCGATGTCCGTCATGCTCGCCGGCTGCGGCGTGTTCGACGCGGCCGGCAGCAGCGACGAGGCGAGCCCGGCCAAGGGGGACGACATCACCGTCGGCCTTCTCCTGCCGGAGAAGGAGAACACCCGGTACGAGCAGTTCGACTACCCCATCTTCAAGGCGAAGGTGGAGTCCCTCACCAACAGGAAGGGCAAGGTCGAGTACGCCAACGCCGAGGCGGACGCCGGCAAGCAGGCGAGCCAGATGCAGCGGATGATCGACGGCGAGGTCGACGTCATCGTGCTGGACGCGGTCGACTCGAAGGCCATCGCGGAGGACGTGAAGAAGGCCAAGGACGCGGGCATCCCGGTCATCGCCTACGACCGGCTGGCCGAGGGCCCGATCGACGCGTACATCTCCTTCGACAACGGGCTGGTCGGCGAGGTGCAGGCCCGTGCCCTGCTGGAGTCGTTCCGCGGGGACGTCAGCATCACCGACAAGATCGTGATGATGAACGGCTCGTCGACCGACCCCAACGCCAAGCAGTTCAAGGCGGGCGCGCTCTCCGAGCTCAAGGGCAAGGTGACGATCGCCAAGTCCTTCGACACCAAGGACTGGAAGCCGGAGAACGCCCAGGCCAACATGACCGAGGCGATCAACGCGATCGGCGTGGAGAACATCGAGGCGGTCTACTCCGCCAACGACGGCATGGCGGGCGGAATCGTCAAGGCGCTGCGGGCCGCCGGCGTGACCGAGCTGCCCCCGATCACCGGCCAGGACGCCGAACTCGCGGCGGTGCAGCGGATCATCTCCGGCGAGCAGTACATGAGCGTGTACAAGTCCTATCCGGATGAGGCGGAGAGCGCCGCGGAGATGGCCGTGGCCCGGGTCCAGGGCCGGGACATCCAGTTCGACGCGCTGACCCGCGACCGGGTGGACAGCCCCACCGACAAGGACATCCCGGCGCAGCTGGTGCCCGTGGTCGCCCTGACGAAGGAGAACATCGCGGACACCGTCGTCGCCGACGGGATCTACCAGGTGTCCGACATCTGCACGGCGGAGTTCAAGGCGGCCTGCGCAGCGATCAAGCTGAAGTAGTCACCCCCTTCCCCGGCATGAGGCCACCCGCCGGTCCTCCGGCCGGCGGGTGGCCTCTTCCGTACTCCGTGGGGCGGCGCGTGGAGGGCCGGGCACACCGACGTGGCCGGAAAGGGCCGGTGCGGATGCCCGGCGTCGCGCGGCGGTGGTCCGCTCCCGCGTCGTCCGGCACGCGCGGGCTGTTCACTTCGTCGCTGCCTTCAGCTTGTTGCACGGCGCCCATGCGGGAGGACCCATATCCCGGACACCGGGGGCAACTCGGGGCACCGGGCGGGTGGAGTCACGTTGCGGAGCCGGTACGGTCCGCGCATAGTTGCGCTGCGGAAGCGCGAGCGCTCCGAGGTGTACCGAACCGACCGAGGGGCTGGAACCGGGGGTGGGACGGGCGATGGCCGGGCACGGGACGGACGGGCATCCACACGGTGCTGACCGACTGTGCGAGGCCGGGGATCGCGTGTATTCCCGGGCCGTACGGCGCGGGCGGCTGCCGCGCCGGGACGCGGAGCCGGTGCCCTGCCTGCTGGAACTGGCCCTGCTGCACCCGGACCCCGACGACATGGACTGGTTGGTGCCGACCTCCCCGCAGGAGGTCATGACCCGGCTGCTGCGCGGGATGTACGACGAGGTGAGCGCGAGTCAGCGCCGGGTCGGGTCGGCCGTGTCGGCCGTCGAGTGGTACGCCGGGCTGGGCCGTCAGGTGCCGGCGTCGCCGTCCGCGGCGGAGGGCCCGGCGATCCGGGTGCTGGACGGACTGGGGCGCATCCAGGCCGCGATGGACGAGGCGACTCAGGCGTGCACGACCGAGGTGCTCACCGTCCAGCCGGGCGGTATCCGGCGCGAGGCGGAGCTGTCGGAGGGCCTGCACCGGGCGATGGCGCTGCGCGGCCGGGGCGTACGCATGCGGGACCTGTACACGCATGTCGCCCGGCACGGGCACGGGTTGCTGTCCTACCTGGAGCTGATGGGCGACGCGGTGGAGGCGCGCACGCTGGACGAGGTGATCGAGCGGCTGATCCTCTTCGACCGCACGGTCGCCTTCATCCCCGCCAACTCCGAGCGCTCCATGGCGCTGGAGCTGCGCCACCCGGCGCTGGTGGAGTACCTGGGCACGGTCTTCGAGCGGCTGTGGCGGCTCGCCATCCCGCTGACCGCCCCGCTGCCCGATACCGGCATCGAGGGCATCTCGCACCGGGAGCAGTCCATCGCGGCGCTGCTGGCGGAGGGACACCAGGACGCGGTGATCGCGGAACGGCTGGGCATCAGCGTCCGCACGTGCCGGGCGCACATCGCCCGCCTGTCGGAGACGCTGGGGGCGGTGAGCCGTACGCAGCTGGGGGTGCGGATCGCACAGGCCGGCCTGGACGGTTCCCGGGGGCCGGCGGTCACTCTGCCCGGTCGAGGATCCCCGAGCGTGCGATGAGATACCCGAGCTGAGCGCGGCTGCCGCTGCCCAGGGTCGCGGCGAGCTTGGCGATGTGCTCGCGGGCGGTGCGCACGTTCATGCCGAGACGGTCGGCGATGACGGCGTCGGTGTGGCCCTCGACGAGCAGCGCGGCGATGGCCCGTTGGCGGGGGGTGACGCCGTTCAGGGTGGGCTGCGGCGCGTTCTTCGGGTACATGGGGGTGGCCAGGCGCCACAGCCGGTCGAACATGGTGGCGAGGTATCCGACGATCGCGGGGTCGCGGATCTCCAGCGCCGTGGCGCGGTCGGCGCGGGCGGGGACGAAGGCGACGGTGCGGTCGATGACGATCAGCCGGTCGGTGACCTCGTCCAGGCTGCGGGCTTCGACATCACCGTGCAGCCGTTCGTAGCGTGCGGCGATACGGGGGGCGTGTCGCAGAGTGTGCTGGTAGAGGGCGCGAATGCGGCCACCACGGCTCAGCAGCGCCTGGTCGCGGCGGATCGCGGGGTCGTCGACGGCCGGGTTGACGCGGGTGTACTGGCCGCGGGGCTGAATGGCCAGGAGTTCGGAGGCATCGGCCATCGTCTCATCGATGATCTGGCCGATGCGTTCGTACGTGGCGTGGAGCGTGAGGGTGGGCGTTGCCCGGACGTCGTCGTGTCCGCTCGCCAGGAGCAGCGGGGCGAACGCTTCGGCCAGCCGCTCCTCCCGGCGCCGCTCGTCGGCGATCCGGTCCGCGGAGGCGCGCAGAAGGCGCCGTAGGCCGATTTGGGGAGCCACGGGCTCCCACTCGTCCTGGTCGTCGACAGCGGGGTGCAGCAGGCCGAGGTCGACGAGGCAGGGCACCGCTCTTGCTTCCTGAGCTGCCACCCGCCCCTCGCGCAGGGCCCGTTCGTACAGGGCGGTACCCGTGGAACAGAGCTCCTCCACCCCGTGCTCTGCGTGCGCCACCGAGGTCACTTGGGTGCTCCCTCCTGGTTGAGGATGCCCGATTCGGCGATGAGATAGCCGAGTTGTGCCCGGCTGCCGCTGCCGAGGGTGGCGGCGAGCTTGGCGATGTGAGCACGGCACGTCCGCACGTTCATCCCGAGACGGCGGGCGATGGCCTCGTCCACGTGGCCCTCCACCAGAAGCTTGGCGATGGAATGCTGTATCTCCGGTATGCCGTCGGGCGCGGTTTCGTAGGGGGTGCCGGCCGTCAGCGGCACCGCGCGGCTCCACATGAACTCGAAGACCTTGATCAGGTAGCGGACGAGTCCCGTGTGCCGCAGCTCCAGCGCGACTTGACGGTCGTCGCGCACAGGGATGAAAGCGACCGTCTCGTCGCAGATGATGAGGCGTTCAACCAGCTCGTCAATGGTGCGGTACTCCGCCCTGCCGTTGGTGAACTGCTCGACGTAGGAAAGGCGTTCAGGACTGAACCGGGCCGTGTGCTGGTACAGGGTACGTATGCGCACGCCGCGCTCGATGAGCAGCCGGTCGCGTTCGAATCCCTGCAGCAGACTGCGTTCGGGCCGGTGGCCACTCGGCTGGACGGTGAGCATCTCCGTCCGGCACTGGGCGGTGGCCAGGTCCAGTGCGCTGTTGATGCGGTCGTTGCCCTCGAGCACCGTGATCGAGTGAGTGGGGGTGATCTCCTGGGCACTCAGGGACATGAACGGCTCGAAAGTGTCTGCAAGTTCTATCGACAGACGCCTGCGTTCGGTGATTTCCCGCTCGATGGGGCTCAATCGCTGAGCCAGTGCGATCGACGGAAGCACCGGACGCAACCACTGCGCATCATCGGGATCCGGATGAAGAAGGGCGAAATCCATCAAGCAGGGTGCGAGTTCCACCTCCGCGCGGGCGATACGTCCCGCGCGGAGGGCATTCGCGTACAGTCGCACGCCCTCGTCGCACAGCTCAGTCACCGCGTGAGGATGTGCCGCATTAGTCTGTTTGGTCCTCAAATCTCCACCCCCCAGGGTCCTGAACATGCAGGAACATGATGCACCGATCGTGTGGCCATGACGTGCCCGAATGAGCCATCGTCGTACTCGACGGGGGAAGAGGGGACCTTCAAGTGAGGACGAAGCCGACTATGGGTAAGAAAATGCTTCGCTCGGTGCTTGTCGCCGCCTTCTCCGTCGGTGTGGCCTTCGGGGTGGTGGGCGGCCTCTCCGAGGCGGGCGACGTCCGGGCGGACAGCGTGTGGCCGCCGAGCGTCGCGCAGGAGGCGGCGGATGGCGACAGCGTGTGGGCGACGGGCCCGGCACGTACGGATGACAGCGTGTGGGCCTGACATGACTACTCCACCCGACGACCGTTCCTTCCGCCGTGAGATGGCGACCGCCTACCGATCCGGATGGCACTTCATCGACCTGGTCACCGCCATCCCCCACAGTGGTGACTCGTTGATGGTGACCGTGTTCAGTGAGCCGGTCGTGGTCACGCGCGACGAGGACGGAGACGTACGGGCGTACCGGTGTCTTCGGCGGCCCAGGGGTGCGCCGAAGCCCGTGCGGTGTGCCATCCGGTACGGAATGATCTTTGTGAACCTGGACCAGCGGGACCATCAGCAGGTGGAGTCCGACTCCCCCGTCCCCAGGACCATCTCGGCCACCCCCCGCAGTGCCTGACGCGATTCCCCCGTCGTAACAAGATCGCGCAGGTGCTTCCCCCCGCAGCGGGGGGGGGGGGGGGGGGGGGGGGGGGGGGGGGGGGGGGGGGGGGGGGGGGGGGGGGGGGGGGGGGGGGGGGGGGGGGGGGGGGGGGGGGGG